>JAUYGP010000356.1 GCA_030690515.1 Giesbergeria sp. | reverse complement strand
GAACTCGCGCACCAGCGCCAGGCGCCGGTCCGAGGCGATGACCACCTCGAAGGCCCCGGCTTCACGGTGGCGGTAGGAGTCCTTGCCGGGATGGTCGATGTCGAAGCGGTGGTGGGCATGCTTGACCACCGAGACCCGCTGCCCTTGCTGGCGCAGCAGGGGGATGAGCTGCTCGATCAGGGTTGTCTTGCCACAGCCAGAAAAACCGGCAAAGCCTGCCACTTTCATCCGCACGTCCTTTTGCTATATTTTAAATAGCTGTTAGCGCTTATCTATCAAGCGTTTGAGTGCATTTTTACTTGCAATGCTGCTCGATATAGGCCTTGACCTGCGCGACATCGGCCGCCATGACCTGCACGCGGCGGGGCAGGTTTTCGATGCCGACAAACTTGGCCGGGCACTCGGGCGGGTGGCCCAGCGCTTCGACAATGGTGTCGGCAAACTTGATGGGCAGGGCCGTTTCCAGCACGATCATGGGCACCGCACTGTTGCCACGGTGCTCGCGCGCCACCTTCACGCCGTCGGCGGTGTGGGTGTCGATGGTGACGCCAAAGCGTGCATGGGTATCGCGGATGGTTGCCAGGCGGTCGGCGTGGGTGCTCTTGCCGCTGACAAAGCCGTATTTTTGCGCGGCATTGGCAAAGACCGGGTCCCCGCTCAGATCGAACCGGCCGTCTTGCGCCAACGCATCGCCAAACAAGGCTTTGGTGCGCGCACCGTCGCGGCCCAGCAGGTCGAACACAAAGCGTTCGAAATTGCTGGCCTTGCTGATGTCCATCGAGGGGCTCGATGTCTCGTGCGTGTCGCAGCTAGCGCGCACGCGGTACACGCCGGTGCGGAAGAACTCGTCGAGCACGTCGTTCTCGTTGGTCGCAACCACCAATTGATCAATGGGCAGACCCATGCTGCGAGCCACGTGGCCAGCGCAGACGTTGCCGAAGTTGCCCGACGGCACAGTGAAGCTCACCTTCTGGTCATTCGTCTCGGTGGCCTGCACGTAGCCAGCAAAGTAGTACACCACCTGCGCCAGCAGGCGCGCCCAGTTGATGGAGTTGACGGTGCCGATCTTGTACTTGCGCTTGAACTCCAGATCATTGCTGACGGCCTTGACGATGTCCTGGCAGTCATCGAACACACCTTCAACGGCGATGTTGTGGATGTTTTCATCCTGCAGGCTGAACATCTGCGCCTGCTGGAACGCGCTCATGCGCCCGTGCGGGCTGGTCATGAAAACGCGCACGCCCTCTTTGCCGCGCATGGCGTATTCGGCCGCGCTGCCGGTGTCGCCACTGGTGGCGCCCAGGATGTTGAGCTGCTCGCCGCGCCGTGCCAGCTCGTACTCGAACAAGTTGCCCAGCAACTGCATGGCCATGTCCTTGAAGGCCAGCGTGGGGCCATTGGACAGAGCCTCTAACCACAGGCCGTTTTCCAGGTGGCGCAGCGGAACAATCTCGCCCGTGCCAAACACCTCGGCGGTGTAGGTCTTCTCGCACAGGGCCCGAAGGTCGGCGGCGGGAATGTCGTCGATATAGAGCGACAGAATCTGGAACGCCAGCTCGGCGTAGCCCTGCTCGTGGTAGGCGGTGCGCAGGCGGGTGAGCATGGCGTCGTCCACCTGCGGGTAGTGTTCTGGCAGGTACAGGCCGCCGTCGGGCGCCAGGCCTTCGAGCAGGATGTCGCAAAAATGCTTGCGTTCGGCGTGGCCGCGCGTGGAGAGGTACAGCATGGCGGTCTCGTCCTGTAAGAGGGGGTTAGTTCAGCTCGTCCTTGCGGTTGCGAGTGATGGGGGCCAGCTCCGTGGGAAGTTGCTGCAACTGTGCGATGGCTTCGTTCATGGTGCCTTCGCGCGTGTCGTGCGTGAGGATGATGAGGTCGGTCTGCGTGGAGCCCTCACCGCCCACCTCGTCGGCCTCGCGCTGCAGCATGGCGTCGATGCTGATACCGGCATCGGCCAGGATGCCCGTCACCCGGGCCAGCACACCGGCCTGGTCGGCCACGCGCAGGCGCAGGTAGTAGCTGGTGACCACTTCGCTCATGGGCAACACGGGCAGCGTGCCCATGGCATCCTGCAGGGTGTGCGACTGGAAGGCCAGGTGCGGCACGCGGTGGTGCGGGTCGGCGGTGTGCAGACGGGTGATGTCGACCAGATCGGCAATCACGGCGCTGGCGGTGGGTTCGCTGCCCGCGCCCTTGCCGTAATACAGCGTGGCACCCACGGCGTCGCCCTGCACCAGCACGGCGTTCATCGCGCCTTCCACATTGGCGATCAAGCGTTTGGCCGGCACCAGACTGGGGTGCACGCGCAATTCCACGCCCTTGTCGGTGCGCTTGGTGATGCCCAACAGCTTGATGCGGTAGCCCAGTTGCTCGGCGTACTTGATGTCGGCGGCGCCCAGCTGGGTGATGCCTTCCACATAGGCCTTGTCGAACTGCACCGGAATGCCAAAGGCAATGGCCGACATGATGGTGACCTTGTGCGCTGCGTCCACACCCTCAATGTCGAAGGTGGGGTCGGCCTCGGCGTAGCCCAGGCGCTGGGCGTCTTTCAGGGCGACGTCAAAGTCCAGGCCCTTGTCGCGCATCTCAGACAGGATGAAGTTGGTGGTGCCGTTGATGATGCCGGCGATCCACTGGATGCGGTTGGCTGTGAGGCCTTCGCGCAGCGCCTTGATGATCGGGATGCCCCCGGCCACAGCGGCCTCGAAGGCCACCATCACGCCCTTGGCCGACGCTGCGGCAAAGATTTCGCTACCGTGCACAGCCAACAAGGCCTTGTTGGCCGTGACCACATGCTTGCCCGCGGCAATGGCTTCCATCACCAGTTGCTTGGCAATGCCGTAGCCCCCGATCAGCTCGATGACGATGTCGATCTCGGGGTTGGCAATGACAGCGCGCGCGTCATTTACCACCTGCACGCCCGCGCCCACCACGCTGCGGGCACGCTCCACGTCCAGATCGGCCACCATCGTGATCTCGATGCCCCGGCCAGCGCGGCGGCTGATCTCGTCCTGGTTGCGTTGCAGCACGTTGAACACGCCGCTGCCGACGGTGCCGATGCCCAGAAGGCCTACTTGGATGGGTTTCATCAGAAAACTTTCGGTAAAAAATGCCTCAAACGCCCATTTATCAAGCGCTTGAAGCTACAAAAAAATAGCTTCAAGCCTTGGCGTGGCGCTGCCGGTACTGGGCCAGGAAGCCCGCTAATCGGCCGATGGCCTCGCGCAGGTCGTCCTCGTGCGGCAGGAAGACGATGCGGAAATGCTGGTTGTCGGGGTAATTGAAGCCCGAGCCCTGCACCAGCATCACGCGCGTGGCGCGCAGCACCTCCATGAAGAACTGGCGGTCATCCTCGATGGGGTACATCTCGGGATCGAGGCGCGGGAACATGTACAGCGCCGCCTGGGGTTTGACGCAGGTAACGCCCGGAATCTTGGAGATCAGCTCGTAAGCCAGGTCGCGTTGGCGGCGCAGGCGCCCGCCTTCCTTGACGAGGTCGTTGATGCTCTGGTAACCCCCCAGCGCCGTCTGGATGGCCCACTGCCCCGGCACGTTGGAGCCGAGCTTGAGGTTGGCCAGCATGTTCAGCCCCTCGATGTAGTCGCGTGCGGCCCGCTTGTCGCCCGAAACCACCATCCAGCCCGCGCGGAAACCGCAGGAACGGTAGGCCTTGGACAGGGAGTTGAAGGTGAGCGTGAGCACGTCGGTGGACAGGCTGGCCATGGCCGTGTGCTTCACTCCGTCGTACAGCACCTTGTCGTACACCTCGTCCACCAGCAGCACCAGGTCATGCTCGCGCGCCAGTTGCACGATGCCGCGCAGAAGTGCGTCGGAATACAGCGCACCCGTGGGGTTGTTGGGGTTGATGACGACGATGCCGCGCGTGCGCGGCGTGATCTTGGCGCGCATGTCCTCCAGGCTGGGCATCCAGCCGTTGGCTTCGTCACACACATAGTGCACCGGCACGCCACTCGCCAGGCTGGTGGCCGCCGTCCACAGCGGGTAGTCGGGCGCGGGCAACAGCAGCTCGTCGCCGTCGTTGAGCAGCGCCTGCGTCGCCATGACGATCAGCTCGCTCGCACCGTTGCCCAGGTAGATGTCGTCCAGCGTGACGCCCGCAATGCCCTGCTGCTGCGTGTAGTGCATGACGGCCTTGCGCGCCGCAAAGATGCCCTTGCTATCGGAGTAACCGGCCGAATCGGGCAGGTTGCGCGCCATGTCCTGCACCACCTCCTCGGGTGGATCAAAGCCGAACGGTGCCATGTTGCCGATGTTGAGCTTGATGATCTTCTGGCCTTCGTCCTCCATCTGCCGGGCCGCGTCCACGATGGGGCCGCGTACATCGTAGAGCACGTTGTTGAGTTTGGTGGACTTGAGAACGGTTTTCATGCGCAGTCGTGGAACAGTGGCAAAGACCCGCCGCAGGCAACCCCAGCGGCGAAACCTATAATTTGACCACAGTTCCACGCCCCGCTTCAGGGCGCCCGGCCCCTTGGCGCACCCCGTTGCGCACCCTTCCGTCCGCCCCACGCCGCCCATGAAATTTCAGCCCGACCCATTCAATACACAAAGCATCACTGGCTACGGCCCCGGATGGATCAGCATGGGGCCGGAGAAGATCTACACCAGCATTCTCATCAGCTCCCGCGGCCTGCGCCTGCCCTGGCCCTGCACGCGGTTTGAAGACCTGGCCGCAGAACACTTTGCCGAACTGGCCCTGCACGACGCCGAAGTGCTACTGCTGGGC
>JAUYGP010000352.1 GCA_030690515.1 Giesbergeria sp. | reverse complement strand
GGCAAGACAGTACAGGTGATTCCGCACGTCACCAACGAAATCCAGGAATACATCAAGCGCGGCGCGGGCGTGGGCACGCCCGACGCGGTGGATGTGGCCATCGTCGAAATCGGCGGCACCGTGGGCGACATTGAATCGCTCCCGTTCCTCGAAGCCGTGCGGCAGCTCAGCCTGAAACTCGGCCCGAACAACGCCGCCTTCGTTCACCTGACCTACGTGCCCTTCATCGCGGCCGCAGGCGAGCTCAAGACCAAGCCCACCCAGCACACGGTACAAGAGCTGCGCAAGATCGGTATCCAGCCCGACGCCCTGCTCTGCCGCGCCGACCGCGTCATTCCCGACGAAGAGCGCGCCAAGATTTCGCTGTTCACCAACGTGCCCGAATGGGGCGTGATCAGCATGTGGGATGTGGACACCATCTACAAGGTGCCGCGCATGCTGCACGAGCAGGGGCTGGATGGCCTGATCTGTGACAAGCTACGCCTGAACACCCCACCTACCAGCCTCAAACGCTGGGACGCGCTGGTGTACGAAACCGAGCACCCGAAGGGCGAGGTCAACATCGCCATGGTAGGCAAATATGTCGATCTGTCCGACAGCTACAAGTCGGTCAACGAGGCCCTGCGTCACGCCGGCATGCAGAACCATGTGCGCGTGAAGATCGACCATGTCGACTCCGAAACCATCACCCCCGAGGGCATAGCCAACCTGGGCCGCTACGATGCCATCTTGGTCCCCGGTGGCTTTGGCCAGCGCGGCGTAGAAGGCAAGATCAGCACGGCCCAGTACGCCCGCGAGCACAAAATACCCTACCTTGGCATCTGCCTGGGCATGCAGGTAGCCACCATCGAATATGCGCGCCACGTGGCAGGCCTCACAGGCGCCAACAGCACCGAATTTGCCCCCGGCTGCAAGCACCCGGTCATTGCACTCATCAACGAATGGAAAGATGCCGACGGCAGCATCCAGACACGCAGCGCCAGCTCTGACCTGGGCGGCACCATGCGCCTAGGCGCTCAAAGCTCGGACGTGGAACCCGGCACCCTGGCGCACAGCATTTATGGCGACGTGGTGACCGAACGCCACCGCCACCGCTACGAAGCCAATAAAAATTACCTGGACCAACTGCGCGCTGCAGGCTTGGTGATCTCCGCGCTGACACAGCGTGAGCACCTCACGGAAATCGTCGAGCTGCCCCAAGCAGCGCATCCCTGGTACATCGGCGTGCAGTTCCACCCCGAATTCAAATCCACTCCCTGGAATGGCCACCCGCTGTTCAACGCCTTCATCAAGGCCGCCGTGGAGCACCAAAAACAGCGCCTACAGGCCCATTGAAAGGGAAAACCGCCATGAAACTCTGCGGCTTCGACATTGGCCTGGAACACCGCCTCTTTCTCATTGCCGGCCCGTGCGTAATCGAGTCCGAGCAGTTGCAAATGGACGTGGCGGGCCAGCTCAAGGAAATCACTTCCAGCCTAGGCATCCCGTTCATTTTCAAAAGCAGCTTCGACAAAGCCAACCGTTCTTCGGGCAACACCTTTCGGGGCCCAGGCCGTGACAAAGGCCTGGAAATTCTGGGCAAGATCCGGCGTGAGCTGCAATTGCCCGTGCTCACGGATGTGCACACTGAAGAAGACATCGTCGAGGCCGCCAAGGTGGTGGACGTGCTGCAAACACCGGCCTTCCTGTGCCGCCAGACGGACTTCATCCGCGCCGTGGCCCAGTCAGGCAAGCCGGTAAACATCAAGAAGGGGCAGTTTCTGGCCCCGCACGACATGAAAAACGTCATCGACAAGGCCCGCGCCGCTGCGAAGGAAGCGGGCCTCCCCGAAGACAACTTCATGGCCTGCGAGCGCGGCGCGAGCTTTGGCTACAACAACCTGGTCAGCGACATGCGCAGCCTGGCCATCATGCGTGAGACCGCCGCGCCAGTGGTCTTCGACGCCACCCACAGCGTGCAACTGCCCGGCGGCAACGGCACCAGCAGTGGCGGCCAGCGCGAGATGGTGCCGGTGCTGGCCCGCGCGGCTGTGGCCGTGGGCGTGGCGGGCCTGTTCATGGAAACACATCCCGACCCGGCCAACGCCATGAGCGATGGCCCGAATGCCGTGCCCCTGAAACATATGCGCGCGCTGCTGGAAACCCTGGTGGCGCTGGATGCCGTGACCAAGAAGAACGGTTTTCTCGAAAACAACTTTGGAGCCTGAACATGCCCAGTGGATACGTCATCGCCAACGTCCGTGTCACCAATCCCACGCAGTACGAGGAATACAAGAAATGGTCCACCGCAGCGTTTACTTCGCACAACGCTGAAATCTGCGTGCGCGGCGGCCAGGTCGAAGTTATGGAAGGTGACTGGACGCCTGATCGCGTAGTGATCGCCAAATTCGAAAGCTTCGAGGCGGCCAAGGCTTTCTACCATTCACCCGAGTACGGCAAGGCCCGCGCGGCACGCGAAGGCGCGGCCATCATGCGGCTGGTGTGCGTGGAAGGCGTCTGACAGACGCTTCAATATTAATAGCTACTAACGCTTGCCAGATAAGCGCTAGAGGCCTGTTTTATCTAAAACATCTATAGAAGGAAAACCATGAGTGCCATTGTTGACATCGTAGGCCGTGAAGTGCTGGACAGCCGCGGCAACCCCACCGTCGAATGCGACGTGCTGCTCGAATCGGGTGTGATGGGCCGTGCCGCTGTGCCATCGGGCGCATCCACGGGCTCGCGCGAAGCCATTGAGCTGCGCGACGGCGATAAGAGCCGTTACCTGGGCAAGGGCGTGCTCAAGGCGGTCGAGCACATCAACACCGAAATTTCGGAAGCCGTGCTCGGCCTGGACGCCACCGAGCAGGCTTTCCTCGACAAGACCCTGATCGACCTCGACGGCACCGCCAACAAGAGCCGCCTGGGCGCCAACGCCATGCTGGCCGTCTCGATGGCCGTGGCGCGTGCTGCAGCCGAAGAATCAGGCCTACCGCTGTACCGCTACCTGGGCGGCATGAGCGGCATGCAACTGCCGGTGCCGATGATG
>JAUYGP010000351.1 GCA_030690515.1 Giesbergeria sp. | reverse complement strand
CGGCCTCACCCCCGAAACCTATGCCATGGGCGCCCAGGTCTGGGTCCAGACCAAGAGCGTACTGATCACGATGGTGTGGTCCGGCGTGGTGGCCTTTGTGGCCTACAAAGTAGCCGACATGCTGGTGGGCCTGCGCGTAAGCGAAGAATCCGAGCGCGAAGGCCTGGACATCAGCTCGCACGGCGAAACGGCCTACAGCCGCTGAGCCTGTGTCCCTGCCGTGGTGTCTGGTGGCGCCACGGCAGGAAAACTCCAAAGCTCTTGAGACCCGCCTGCATGGCGGGTTTTTTTGCGACTGAAATTTCAAGCAAAAACGGCCTTCAGCGCAACAGGGCAAAGCGCCATAAGCTATCTAATATATAGCAACCGTATAGGGTGTGATGCGACCTCTGCCGCAAACGTTCACGCGGGCCGTGCAGAAAATTCACGCGCCCCACACCCTTGGCGCCACGCACGGCCGAATCCCAAGGCTTACCATCTACGGCTATGGAAAGCGCCCTTCACCACATGACAGAACAGGTACGTGCCGCAGGCGCGCACCCAACGCCGTTGCACATCCGTGGCGGCGGCAGCAAAGATTTTTACGGCACGCTTGCGCAAGGCGAGCCGCTGGACACACGGGACTGGCGGGGCATCGTCAGCCACGAGCCCACCGAGCTGGTGGTGACCGTGCGCGCGGGCACGCCACTGGCAGAGCTGGAAGCCGTGCTGGCCGAGAAAAACCAGTGCTTGCCCTTTGAGCCCCCGCATTTCGGCCCGGGCGCCACCGTGGGCGGCATGGTGGCGGCGGGCCTGTCGGGCCCGGCGCGTGCCAGTGTGGGCGCGGTACGCGACTATGTTCTCGGCCTGCAACTGATCAATGGCCGCGCCGAGCACTTGGTGTTTGGCGGCCAAGTCATGAAGAACGTGGCCGGGTACGACCTTTCGCGCCTCATGGTGGGCGCCTGGGGCACGCTGGGGGTACTCACCGAGGTCAGCCTCAAGGTACTGCCCATCGCCCCGGCCGAAGCCACGCTGCGCTTTGAATACTCCCAGGCCGAGGCCCTGCGCCGCCTGCACGCCTGGGGCGGCCAGCCGCTGCCGCTCAACGCCAGCTGCTGGGTGCACGACGGGGGCGTGGACACGCTCTATGTGCGCCTGCGCGGCGCCGTGGCCGCAGTCGAGGCGGCCTGCCGCAGCATGGGTGGCGAGCGCCAGAACAACACCGCCGTGGCCGCCGACTGGACCGCCTGCCGCGACCAGACCTTGCCCTGGTTCACCGCAGGCCCCAGCGCCGGGCTGGACCTGTGGCGCCTGTCGCTGCCCGCCACCACGCCGGTGCTGGCGCTGCCCGGCGGCGTGGCGCCGCCGCTGGTCGAGTGGCACGGCGCGCTGCGCTGGGTACAGGCCGCCCCCGAGCATGCGCAGGCGTTGCACGACGCCGCCCGCCAGGCGGGCGGGAGCGCTTCACTTTTCAGAGCACATAGCGGCGATGCAGCAAGCGCTGCAGCCTCTTTTGATCCTTTACCCGCCGGGCTGCAGGCCATCCACGAACGCTTGCGCCAGAGCTTTGACCCGGCCGGCATCTTCAACCCAGGCCGCATGGCCTGGCAGCGCTAGCCCGTGCGGCGCTTTCGCCACCTCACCGGCCAGCACCGCACGGTGGCCAGCAACCGGAGACTGGGCTTGCTGCTCGCCTTCAACGCGGGCGCGGTCAATGCCGGGGGCTTTCTGGTGGTGCGGCTCTATACCTCGCACATGACGGGTTTTGTATCCCTGCTGGCCGACAACCTGATCCTGGGCAACATGGTGCTGGTGCTCAGCGCCGTGGGGGCCTTGCTGGCTTTTGTCAGCGGCGCGGCGCTCACTGCCATTTTGGTGAACTGGGCACGCCAGCACCGGCTGCACAGCAGCTACGCGCTGCCACTGCTTATCGTGGCCCTGCTGATGCTGGTGTTTGGACTGGTGGGCGCGGTCACGCTGAACTGGCGCACACCGTTTGCCGTACCCGTCACGGTGCTGCTGCTGTCCTTCATCATGGGCTTGCAGAACGCCACGGTGACCAAGATGTCCTCGGCCCAGATCCGCACCACGCACATGACCGGCATCATCACCGACCTGGGTATTGAACTGGGCAAGATGCTGTACTGGAACAGCAGTGCCAGCCCGCCCGACCAGCAAGTGCGCGCCAACCGCCAGCGCCTACGTTTGTTTTCCGGACTGCTGGCCATGTTCTTGGTGGGCGGCATTGCCGGTGCCGCCGGTTTCAAGCATGTGGGCTTTGTGTTTGTCGTCCCGCTGGCGCTGGTGCTGTTCGCGCTGGCCCTTCCGCCCCTGTGGATCGACCGCGCCCGCCTGCGCCCGAGCAGCCACCGCACGCCCGCCGCCGGGCAGAACCCACCGCCCGCCCCCTGATTTGTTGCAGCCCCTGACGCGAGCCCCACCATGCAAACCCAACTGGCCCCCGAATTCCAAGGCACCCCCGAAGGCATCGAAGCCGAAGCCATCCTGCGCAAGTGCGTGCACTGTGGCTTTTGCACCGCCACCTGCCCCACCTACCA
>JAUYGP010000345.1 GCA_030690515.1 Giesbergeria sp. | reverse complement strand
GCATCGATTCTGGCCAAGGTGCACCGTGACCGCTGGTGCGCGCAGGTGCACGGCGATTTTCCACAATACGGTTTTGCCGGGCACAAAGGTTATGGCACCGCAGCGCACATGGCCGCCCTGCAGGAGCATGGCGCATGCATTCACCACCGGCGCTCGTTTGCACCCGTGGCGCAGAATCTGCTTGAACAGGAGGGCCGATGACATCACCCTCTGTGACGGCCATCCACTCCCGGGATAACGCCTTTGTCAAGGATTTGCGCCGCCTGGCACAGGACAGTACGCAGTATCGTAAGCAGGGCCGCGTCTGGCTCGAAGGCGATCATCTTTGCCGGGCCGCGCTGGTGCGCGGGCAGAGTGTGTCGATTGCGGTTTTTTCAGAATCTTATTGGCCTCTATCGCCCGTGGAATGGGCGCAAGCAGCTATTAAATCAATAGTGCTTGCCGATGCCTTGTTTGCCGACATCAGTGGTCTGGAATCGCCGGCCCAGATGGGCTTTATCATCGATTTGCCTGTGGGAACGGCTCTGCAGCCGGATGCGGCGACCGTGGTGCTCGACCGCGTCCAGGACGCAGGTAATGTGGGCTCCATCCTGCGCAGTGCCTCCGCGTTTGGTTTCAGGCAGGTGGTCGCTCTCAAGGGTAGTGCCGCCCTGTGGTCGCCCAAGGTTTTGCGGGCGGGCATGGGCGCGCATTTCGCGCTAGACCTGATCGAAACGGCGAGCCTTGAAGATCTTCAGCCGCTGCGGGTGCCGATGTTGGTGACCCACGTGCACGAAGGCGAATTCTTGCATCGCGCCGAATTGCCCTGGCCGTGCGCCTGGGTCATGGGGCATGAAGGGCAGGGTGTTTCTGCCGCTTTGGAGGAGCGGGCCGCCCTGCGTATCCGCATTGCCCAGCCCGGAGGAGAAGAATCGTTGAATGTGGCCGCCGCCGCAGCCATCTGCCTATACGCCAGTGGTGCCGCGCGCTGAATCGAATGTCACAGCGTTAAGGACGTTCTGCATAACTCCTCGCGGCGTGTGATAGCGCGGCCTCGGGCGGTCTGCGTCGTTGCGTTTCACAGGCAATAGCTACAGCTATTGCCTGCAAAACGCGCCTAGCATCCCATCCCATCCCGACCCGCACTACACCCTCTCGCGTAGAGTTATGCGGGACATCCTTATTGGTTGCGTAAAAATTGGCGTACAAACTCGCTCTGGTTGGGTGCATCTTTCTCGGTACTGAAGACCACCTGGCTGTTCTCCACGCGGATTTTCAGGCGCGATGCAAACAGGCAGCGCACCTGGCCTAGTGTGGCGGCCACGGATTTGAAGTCGGGGTTTGCGCGGCACTGGGATTCCATCTCAGATGCGACCACGCCGCAGAAGCTGCCAATGGACAGGGTTTGCAGTTTCTCGTCATTGATCGTGGCCCAGTCGACCGTGGTCTGGATGGTGGTTCCGCAGGCCGCAGTGGCGTCCTGGTCTGCTTTGGTCAGATCCGCTTGCACACTGGTCAGCCGCTTGCTTCGGTCAAAACGGGCCAGTTTTTCCTGCACACCCTGCTTTTGCTGTTGGGCGTAGCTGGTTTGCAGGTCGTCCAGCTTGAAGGCCTTGCTCTTCTTTTCGTTAAATACCAGCTCAACGCCGTCACGTTGACCGGGCAGATACACCACGTACTGATCGCTGCCACGGTAGGGCGAGGCCTGCTTGTGCAGCAACCCGTAATCGCGCCCCTCCAGCCGGGCTACATAGACCTCACGCGCCGCCCCGCGTTGCTCCAGGGTGCTCAGAAATACCACCTGGTCGATAGGGTGGTTCACGCCACTCACGCGCACCAGCGCCTGCGTGCCATCGGTGCTTGGTGCGAGTGCCACTTCGATTCCCTGGGGGCCGGTGAGCACCTGGGGGTATTTCGCTAACTCCAGTGCCTGGGCCGCCATCGTGGCGAGACCGCAGAACAGGGAAAGAAGGACAGGGCGGACAACAGAACGCATGGAGAAAGCCTTGTGGATGAACGGAAAGGGCGAAGTCTAGAGGCGTCGCTGCGGTCTGCAACACAAGGAACATATGCTTACGTAACAAGTTCTTGCCCTGCCCGCGTTCGCACGCATAAAGAAGCCCAGCGGTATAATCGGGGGCTTTTCTCGCAACAGCGTCGCCCGACCGCACCCAAAGCAACAACCTATCTGAGAGCAGCCGCGGGCATTTGAATGCCAGCAGCCTGCAGGCGCCGGGCGACCGTAACCATCCGGAGAACCCAGTGCTTTTGTCTCTACAGGGAAAATTCCCGCCCGCCATCCTGGCGCTCGCAGACGGCACGGTCTTTATCGGCAATTCGATCGGTGCCACCGGTACCACCGTCGGCGAAGTGGTGTTCAACACCGCGATGTCCGGCTACCAGGAAATCCTTACAGACCCCAGCTATTGCCAGCAGCTCGTGACGCTCACGTACCCGCACATTGGCAACTATGGGGTCAACACCGAGGACATCGAGGCCGACAAGATCCATGCCGCAGGCTTGATCATCAAGGATCTGCCACTGCTTGCCAGCAACTTCCGCTGCACCGAAACGCTGTCCGCTTATCTTGAGCGCACGGGCACCGTGGCGATCTCCAATATCGACACCCGCAAGCTCACCCGCCTGTTGCGCAGCAAGGGCGCACAGAACGGCGACATCGTCGGCCTGGCAGCGGGCCAGGCAGTGACGCAGGTGCTCATCGATGAAGCCATTGCCGCCGCCAAGGCGGTGCCGTCCATGGCCGGACTGGATCTGGCCCGGGTGGTCAGCACCAAGGTCGCCTATGAGTGGACGCAAACCGAATGGCAACTGGGCACGGGATATGGCACGCAAGACGCACCGCGCTTTCATGTGGTGGCCTACGACTTCGGTGTCAAGCTGAATATTCTGCGCATGCTGGCCGAACGG
>JAUYGP010000334.1 GCA_030690515.1 Giesbergeria sp. | reverse complement strand
GGGCTCCAGGTTCGCAAAAAAGAGGCCTCTCCACGGCCTGCCTCACAAGGTCAACCTTGTTTGGGCCAGTGCCAGAGCTTTTCGCTACCTGCCAAGCAATCAACCGCGACACCGCCTCAAACGGTGGTGTAACAAAAAGCTCTTCGGAAACTGTAGCCCAGTGATTGCGCCCTGAATACTGGCATTGACCCTGCTACATGTCGTCAAGGACACGAGGGCCTATTGTCTGTAGACGCACCGAATCCACCGACGGAGCCTTGCTACGGACGAGGGATACCTGCGCCTGGTACCCCGAAAATTTTGAATGGTAGGCCGTGTTGGACTTGAACCAACGACCAAAGGATTCAAGTTTGCGTGGGTTTCCCCACTCCTTGGACTATGTCATCACCCACAGCCGAACTGTTGGGGTGCCGGGCGCTCGGGGGACGCTTATCGGATGGGCTCCTCACGTCCTAGTCTCTGCACCTTCCCGCCTACCGGTCTTTCAACCTGCCTTCGGCGGGCTTGGCTCAAGATTGCCATGGCTTGCGCTTTAGGTTTCCTTGAGTTCACCCGGTTTTCCGACGGAAATTACTCTCCGTGGTCACCATTTCGATGAGTCCTCTGCTCTAACCAACTGAGCTAACGGCCCATTCAAGTCTTCTATTGTAGATTCACTTGTGGTGGCTCAGCGCGTTCGAGACCAGCCTAGAGGTAATGTCCACGATCTGTATCATTTTTTCATAGGGCATACGCATGGGGCCAATCACACCCAAAGTACCTACAACCTGCCCGTCCACCTCGTAGGGGGCACTGACGATGGAGAGTTCCTCAAAAGGAACCACCTGGCTTTCGCCGCCAATGAAAATACGCACGCCTTCTGCCTGGCTAGAGACATCCAACAAGCGCAAGATCTGTGTCTTCTGCTCGAACAGATCGAACGCTCGGCGCAAATTACCCATGTCTTTCGAAAAATCGCTCACAGCCAGCAGGTTGCGCTCGCCCGAGATAACCACCTCTTCCTGGGCTTGTGTGAGCGCCTCGGAACTGACGTTGACCGCTGCCTTCATCAACGCCGCAATCTCGCCCTGCAACGACTCGACCTCCGTCTTGATTCTTTCCCGAACCTGTTCCATCGCCATCCCGGCATAGTGGGCGTTCAGGAAATTGGCCGTTTCCAACAGTTGCGTCTGCGTAAAGTCGGCCTCAGAAAAAATCACTCGGTTCTGCACGTCGCCATCGGGCGACACGATGATGACCAAAAATCGACGCTCAGACAGGCGCAAAAATTCGATATGCCGGAACACCGAGGACCGGCGGGGCGCCATCACCACACCTACGAACTGCGAGAGACTGGACAGCATGTGCGCTGCATTCGCGATCACCTTTTGCGGCTGCTCGGGCGCCAATGCATGCGAAGTGATCTGCTCGCGCTGCACCGTGAGCATGGTGTCCACGAATAGCCGGTAGCCTCGGGCGGTCGGTATACGTCCTGCCGAGGTATGCGGACTGGCGATCAGCCCCAGCTCCTCCAGGTCAGCCATGACGTTTCGGATAGTGGCTGGAGAGAGTTCCAGCCCCGACGCACGCGAAAGCGTGCGCGAACCGACGGGTTGCCCATCTTCGATATAGCGCTCTACCAACGCTTTGAGCAACAACTTGGCACGGTCATCCAGCATGTCATGATTTTAGTGATGTAATTTCAGTATGACACCTCACTTCCGCCATGTCGCACTGATCGGCAAATACCAGTCCCAGGTTTCTGGGGCGGCCGCGGCAGGTTCCCTGCAACTGATGGAAGACATTGCGGGTTTTTTGCTAAGCCAGGGCTGCAAAGTCGCCGTGGAAGCGCGTACTGCTGCAGCAACCGGTCTGAACCGGTATCCCGCACTGGACGCCGACGCCATTGGCGAACAATGCGACCTGGGA
>JAUYGP010000329.1 GCA_030690515.1 Giesbergeria sp. | reverse complement strand
GGGCTATTCCTTGTCGACGATTTCCAGCACATCATCCAGCGTGACCGGCTCGAAATACAAACGATCGGAGGGGTCATAGTCGGTAGACACCGTCTCGGGGTTGCAGTTGACCATGATGGTCTCGTACCCGTCCTCACGCATCGCAAGTGCCGCGTGCACGCAGCAGTAGTCGAACTCGATGCCTTGACCAATGCGGTTCGGACCGCCGCCCAACACCATGATCTTCTTCTTGTCGGTAGGCTCGGCCTCGCACTCTTCCTCGTAGGTCGAATACAGGTAGGCCGTGTTGGTGGCGAACTCGGCGGCGCAGGTATCGACACGCTTGTAGACCGGGCGCACCTTCAGGGCACGGCGCTGGTCGCGCACGGCCTTCTCGGTCGTCTTGAGCAACTTGGCCAGGCGCCGGTCGGAGAAACCTTTTTGCTTCAAAGTGCGCAGCGTGTCGGCGTCGAGGGCCGCCAGGGCGCTCTCACCCTTCTCGTCGGTCAGCTTATCGATATCGAGTTCGATCTTCACAATCTGCTCGATCTGCACCAAGAACCAGCGGTCGATTTTGGTCAGTTCAAACACCTCGTCCACCGACAGCCCCATGGCAAAAGCGTCGCCCACATACCAGATGCGCTCGGGGCCGGGCTCGCCCAACTCCTTTTCCAGCACTTCACGGTCCTGGGTTTTTTCGTTCATGCCGTCCACGCCCACTTCCAGACCGCGCAAGGCCTTCTGGAAGGATTCCTGGAAGGTACGGCCCATGGCCATGACCTCGCCCACGCTTTTCATCTGCGTGGTCAGACGGCTGTCGGCGGTGGGAAATTTTTCGAAAGCAAAACGCGGAATCTTGGTGACCACGTAATCAATCGACGGCTCGAATGACGCCGGAGTGGCGCCGCCCGTGATCTCGTTGCGCAACTCGTCCAGCGTGTAGCCCACGGCCAGCTTGGCGGCCACCTTGGCAATCGGAAAACCCGTGGCCTTGGATGCCAACGCCGACGAGCGCGAGACGCGCGGGTTCATCTCGATGACGACCATGCGACCGTCCTGCGGATTCACCGAGAACTGCACGTTGGAGCCACCCGTATCCACGCCAATCTCTCGCAGCACTGCGAGGCTGGCGTTGCGCATGATCTGGTATTCCTTGTCGGTCAACGTCTGCGCCGGGGCCACGGTGATCGAGTCGCCAGTGTGCACACCCATGGGGTCAAGGTTTTCGATCGAGCAGATGATGATGCAGTTGTCCGCCTTGTCGCGCACGACTTCCATCTCATACTCTTTCCAGCCGAGCAGCGACTCTTCAATCAACAGCTCATTGGTAGGCGAGGCTTCCAGGCCGCGCTTGCAGATGGTCTCGAACTCTTCCGGGTTGTAGGCAATGCCGCCGCCCGTGCCGCCCAGCGTGAAGCTGGGGCGGATGACGGTGGGAAAGCCCAGCGATTTCTGCACCACCCAGGCCTCGTCCATGCTGTGGGCGATGCCGGAGCGGGCCGAACCCAGGCCAATGCGCGTCATCGCGTCCTTGAACTTGAGGCGGTCTTCGGCCTTGTCAATGGCTTCGGGCGAAGCACCGATCAACTCCACCTTGTACTTGTTCAGCACGCCGTTGCGCCAAAGATCCAACGCGCAGTTGAGCGCGGTTTGGCCGCCCATGGTGGGCAGGATGGCGTCGGGGCGCTCTTTGGCAATGATCTTCTCGACCGTCTGCCAGGTGATGGGCTCGATATAGGTGACGTCGGCCGTGGCCGGGTCCGTCATGATCGTCGCGGGGTTGCTGTTGATCAGGATGACCTTGTAGCCCTCCTCGCGCAGGGCCTTGCAAGCCTGCACGCCGGAGTAATCGAATTCGCAGGCTTGGCCGATGATGATCGGCCCAGCCCCGATGATGAGAATGCTTTTAATGTCTGTGCGTTTAGGCATGGTGTGTCTGTCCGTCGGTCGCGGGTGCGGTACCCGGTGTGGCGGCCCCGTCGGTGACGGCGCGGCGGGTATGAATTTTGTCCAGCAAGGCCTGGGCACGCACGGCTGGCAGGTTCTTCTGCATCAGTTGCAGCAAGCCATCACCTTGTACGAGTGGGCGCAAAACTTCTGTCTCGGCTTCGTAAAAAGTGACATCCCAGTCCTGCAAGGCCTCGGCGAAGGTGGCGTCATCCCAGGTCTTGCCTTTGGCCACCAGCGTAACCAGAGGCATCGCCTTGTTTTCAATAAAGGCTTTTTTGTAGGGTTTTTGCTGCCAGCGGTCAGCAAACCACTCGCGGTACGGCGATGGCAAGGTAAGCACACGCTTGTGGATGGCCTTTTCAAGCGAGGCAGCCGGGAAGCTGAAGAGTTTCATGGTGCTGTTTCCCTGGATTTACTTCGCCTTCGCCACCTGCATCGCATCGGTGAAACGATCGAACAGGTAAGCGATGTCGTGCGGGCCGGGCGATGCCTCGGGGTGGCCCTGGAAGCAGAACGC
>JAUYGP010000401.1 GCA_030690515.1 Giesbergeria sp. | reverse complement strand
TCTTTACAGGCCCGCGCCGCCAATTGCGCCGCCGTCTTGTCGGAAGGGGTTTGCACCTGCACACCGCACTGCGCCAGCACCCAGTCGGCCAGCGCCGAGTCGTAGTCATCGCCGCCCAGGGCCGAGTCACCACCCGTCGCCAACACCTCGAAAACCCCTTGCGTCAGCCGCAGGATGGAGATGTCAAAGGTGCCCCCGCCCAGGTCATAAATGGCATAGATACCTTCGCTGGCGTTGTCCAGACCATAGGCAATGGCGGCGGCCGTGGGTTCATTGATAAGGCGCAGGAGGTTGATACCCGCCAGCTGCGCGGCATCCTTGGTGGCCTGGCGCTGGGCATCGTCAAAGTAGGCCGGCACGGTGATCACGGCGCCATACAGGTCGTCATCGAAAGTGTCTTCGGCCCGTTGGCGCAGGCTGGCCAGTATTTCGGCGCTGACCTCCACCGGCGATTTGGTGCCATCGGCCGTGGCAATGCTGACCATGCCGCCCCCCTGCGCTGCGCCCACCAGCTCATAGGGCAACTTGTCGGCTTGGGCAATGTCGGCCAGGCCCCGCCCCATCAGACGCTTGGCGGAGGCAATGGTGTTGCTGGCATCGCCCTGCTGCGCAGCCACGGCAGCATATCCAATTTGGCGGCCACCGCCTTGCAGGTAACGCACGACCGAGGGCACAAGCACCCGGCCTTCGCCATCGGGCAGGCAATCTGCTACGCCATTGCGCCCAGCGGCCACGAGCGAATGGGTCGTACCCAGGTCGATGCCCACAGCAATGCGTCGCTGGTGGGGAGCGGGGGACTGGCCGGGTTCGGAAATCTGCAACAGCGCCATGGGTTCCTGTCTTGTCTGGGGGATGCGCCTGCACGCTCGGCGGCACGAAAAATCGATAGGTCTGGGCGCTATTGTCCCAGTTGCTCCTGCTTGCGTTCGATGTCGAGCGCAAAACGCGCAATGAACATGAGGGCTCTGACCTGCCGGGCTGCGGCTGCAAAGTCCTGCTGCTGGTCGATCAGGTCGGCGCAGCGCTCCAGGGTGGTGCGCCGGGCTTGGTGCACCTGGGCTTCCAGCACATCGACTTCGGCCAGATTTTCTGCATCTTCCAGCGCTTCGCGCCATTCCATCTGCTGCACCAAAAAATCAGCGGGCATGGCGGTGTTGTCCTCGGCACGGATCGGCGCACCGTTCAGCTCACACAGGTAGGCCGCACGGTGCAGCGGGTCCTTGATGCGCTGGTACGCCTCGTTGATGCGCACCGACCATTGCATGGCCTGGCGCTGCACAGCGGCGCTGCTGGCGGCATGGCGGTCGGGGTGGGCTTCGCGCTGTAGCTCTTTCCAGCGTGCATCGAGCGCGCTGCGCTCCTGGGCAAAGCGCCTTGGCACACCAAACAGCTCAAAATCGTCGGATTGAAGGTTCATATCAGCAAAAAACCGCCAGCACGGTGCGCGATGGCGGTTTCACAGTTCAGCGGGCCTCAGATTCAGACGCGGAAGCTTTCCCCACATCCACAGCGGTCACGTTCGTTCGGGTTGCTAAAGCGAAAGCCCTCGTTCAGGCCCTCGCGCACGAAGTCCAGCTCCGTGCCGTCGATATAGGCCAGGCTCTTGGGATCGATCAACACCTTCACGCCGTGGTTTTCGAAAATGATGTCTTCGGGCTCGGCTGCGTCCACGTATTCGAGCTTATAGGCCAGGCCCGAGCAACCGCTGGTCTTGACGCCCAGACGCACTCCCAAGCCCTTGCCACGCCGCGACAGGTAACGGCTGACATGCCGGGCTGCCGCTTCGGTCAGGGTAATTGCCATGGTTTCAGGCGGCAACAGCGGTGCCGTGTTTGGTCTTGTAGTCCTGCACAGCCGCCTTGATGGCGTCTTCTGCGAGTACCGAGCAGTGGATTTTCACTGGCGGCAACGCCAGTTCTTCGGC
>JAUYGP010000314.1 GCA_030690515.1 Giesbergeria sp. | reverse complement strand
GCGTTGCAAGTCCTTTTTGCTTTGGGGTGTCCATAGCGCTGCCTTTGTTGCTGGCCTCGCTGGCGATAGTCTCTCAAGTTGGACTGCGGTTGCTGATGGCATCATGGCGCTTTGCGTTGATGGCTCTTTGCTGTGTGACTAAATCCAAATCTTTGTCTGTCCCCGTCGCCCACCCGGCGCGCTTGGGTGTTGTCGATGCCTTGCGCGGCAGTGCCATGGTGTGGATGACGGTTTTCCATTTCTGCTTTGATCTGAGCCATTTCGGCTATTGGTCACAGAACTTCCGGGTTGATCCGGTCTGGACGCTGCAGCGCACCGTCATCGTCAGCCTATTTTTGCTGTGTGCGGGCCTGGGCCAGTCCGTGGCGATCCACCAAGGCCAGAGTTGGGGTCGCTTTGGCCGACGGTGGATGCAGGTCGCGGCCTGTGCATTGCTGGTGACCCTGGGTTCTTGGGCCATGTTTCCACGCAGCTTTATCTATTTTGGGGTGCTCCATGGCATGGCGGCCATGCTTCCGCTTGTGCGTGCCACGGCGGCGTGGCGGCGATGGTTGTGGCTGGCGGGAGGGGTCGCACTGGCGTTGCCCTGGATGGCGCACGCGGCCTTGACCGGGCCACTGGTTGACTGGGCGGTGTATTTCAACGCCCGCTCGCTGAACTGGCTGGGACTGGTTTCGCACAAGCCTTTTACGGAAGACTACGTGCCGTTGCTACCCTGGCTGGGTGTGATGTGGTGGGGCATGGCTGCAGGCAACTGGTTGCTGGAACATCGCCCCCAATGGCTGCACCTGCGTCTGCCCGTAGGGCTACAGGGTCTGGCGGTGCTGGGGCGCTGGAGCTTGAGTTATTACATGCTGCACCAGCCCGTGTTGATTGGTCTGTTGCTGCTGTGGGGAGTGGTGTCAGGGCGCGGTGCTTAGAACCCAGGCATAAAAAACGCGGCCGAAGCCGCGTTGGGGGCGAAGAACGGCGCTTGCTTATTCGACCTTGGCCTTGGCGCGCATTTCTTCTTGGAACTTAGCCTGCCTTTGCTGTTGCAGTTGCTGGGCAATTTGCGGCTTGACTTCTTCGAGCTTGGGCAACTGTGCATCGCGCACGTCGTCCAAACGAATGATGTGCCAACCGAACTGGCTCTTCACGGGTGTTTGCGTCATCTTTCCCTTTTCGAGCTTCACCAGAGCTGCCGTGAACTCTGGCACATAGCTACCGGGGTTAGCCCAGTCGAGGTCACCACCCTTGGCGCCAGAACCTGGATCCTTGGATTGCTTCTTGGCGATCTCTTCAAACTTGCCGCCCTTCTTAAGCGCAGCAAGGATAGCCTTGGCTTCTTCTTCCTTCTCGACCAGGATGTGGCTGGCCTTGAATTCCTTGCCGCTGTTGGCGGCAACGAACTTGTCGTATTCGGCCTGGATATCGGCATCGGTCACGGCGTTCTTCTTCTGCTCGTCGAGGAAGAGTTCGCGGATCATGATGCTCTGGCGTGCCAGTTCCATCTGTGCTTTGTAGTCAGGCGAGGCCTCCAGGCCGCGCTTTTGCGCTTCCTGCATGAAGATCTCGCGGGCGATGACTTCTTCCTTGATCTGGCCTTCCATTTCAGGCGTCACCGGGCGACCCGAGCGCTCCACCTGCTGGCGAAGGGCTTCGGCGCGTTCCTTGGGGATGGGCTTGCCATTGACGATGGCAAGGTTCTGGGCAAGCACGGGCAGGGCCACGGTGCCCATCAAGGCGGCGGCCACGAGGCCGGTCAAAAGCTTTTTCTTCATTCGAAATCCAAAAAGAGAATGGTTTTCCAGGCGGGGAGCTGACGAGAGGAAATGCGCTGCCGCCTGTTCAGAGAATTTCAATGGCGATGGCGTGGGCGCCCCGGTCAATGAATTCTTGCAGCGCATCATACACAAGGCGATGCTGGCGTACGCGGGGCAAACCAGTAAACATTGGTGACGCAACGCGTACCCGGAAATGGGTGCCAAACCCGGTGCCGTTGGCGCCTGCGTGGCCATCGTGCGTGTGACTTTCATCCAGCACCTGCAAGGCAGTGGGCGCGAGTTTTTCGCGCAGGCGTTGTTCCATATTGGGAGCGGTAACGGCGAGGGTATTCATGCCAGCGGGTCCTTTACGTTGTCGGTGTCCTTGACATAGCGGCTGAGAAAGAGGGCCTGCGCCAGCACGAACAGCAGCATCAGTCCCA
>JAUYGP010000303.1 GCA_030690515.1 Giesbergeria sp. | reverse complement strand
GCGTGCTGCACCACCTGGCGCAGCACGCTGGCAACCGCCGCAACATGGTCATCATCACCGGCCACCAGGCGCCCGGCACACGCGGCGCCCGCATTGCCAGCGGTGAAAAAAGCGTCCGCATCTACGGCCAGGAAGTCGAGGTACACGCCGAGGTGGTGCAACTGACCAGCGCCTCGGCCCACGCCGACGCCGACCAGACGCTGGCCTGGCTGCGCAGCATGGAGCAGGCGCCCCAGCAGGTTTTTGTGGTGCACGGCGAAATGCAGGCCGCCGACATGCTGCGCCAACGCATTGCGCACGAACTGCGCTGGCACGCCACCGTGCCCGAGCACGGCAGCACGCTCAACGTGTAATTCCGTTTCTCAACCATCTGAGTCGTTGTTGCTTCGCCTTGTCGTGCTGCAAAAAGGTGAGCTTCTGGCGCTTATTCCATCGATGTTTCAATATAAAAAGGCATTGAAACCGTTTAGATGAAAGCGCTAGCAGCTCTTCTTTTGATAGTAAATACACTCAAACCCCACCGCAACACCCCACCCAGCAAGATGACGACCATCGCGGTTAGCGATGACTGAGCGAATAAACATAGGGGAGAATGGCTAAATCTTCTCAAACCGAGAAGTCACTCACGCCCCCATGAAAAGCTCTGAGCGCAGTTTTGCGCGCCGTATCGACCTCACATCGCTGCAATTGTTTGTGGCGGTGTGCGAGCTGGGCAGCATCGGCCGGGCGGCCGAGCGCGAGTTTCTGGCCGCCTCGGCCATCAGCAAGCGCCTGTCAGACCTGGAAACCGCTTTAGACACCGCCCTGCTCTACCGCCACAGCCGGGGCGTCACCCTCACCCCGGCCGGCGAGAGCCTGTTGCACCACGCCCGCACCGTGCTGTTTGGCCTGGAGCGCATGCAGGGTGAACTGAGCGAATACGCCGAAGGCGTGCGCGGCCATGTGCGCGTGCACGCCAATATCTCGGCCATTTTTCAGTTTCTGCCCGAAGACCTGGGCACGTTTGCGCGCACGCACAGCCAGATCAAAATCGACCTGCAGGAACACCTGAGCCCCGATGTACTGCACGCCGTGCAGGAGGGGGCCACCGATCTGGGCATCTGCAACACCGGCAACCACGGCGCCAGCGCCCTGCAAAGCCGCCCTTACCGCACCGACAAGCTGGTGCTTGTTGTGCCGCAAGGGCACACCCTGTCTGCGCGAGACGCTATCCATTTTGAGGAAATACTGGACTGGGACATCATAGGCCTGCACGCGGGCAGCAGCATCAGCCTGTCCATGCGCGCCGCCGCTGCCAAGGCAGGCCGTCCACTGCGCCAGCGCATCCAGGTCACGGGCCTGGATGCGATGTGCCGCATGATCGACAACGGCCTGGGCGTGGGCCTGCTGCCCGACCGCGCCTTTGCACTGATGCACGGCGTGGGCCGCCTGCAGGCCGTGCCGCTGCAGGACACCTGGGCCCAGCGCGAACTGCGCCTGGTGGCCCGCGACTTCGATGCCCTGCCCGTCACGGCCCGCCTGCTGGCCGAACACCTTGCAACGCCAACGCCTACGGCGCCTCACTAAAATCTGTATCACCCCACCTGAAAGAGAAGCACCATGGGACGCACCCTGTACGACAAGATCTGGGATGACCATGTCGTCGATGTCCAGGAAGACGGCACCGCGCTGCTCTATATCGACCGCCATCTCGTCCACGAAGTGACGAGCCCGCAGGCCTTCGAAGGCCTGCGCACCGCCGGCCGGCCGGTTCATGCGCCGGAGAAGACGCTCGCCGTCGTCGATCACAACGTGCCGACCTCGGATCGCTCATTGCCCAATCCCGATCCGGAGAGCACCGACCAGATCGCCACGTTGGCGCAGAACGCCAAGGACTTCGGCATCACCTACTTCAACGAATTC
>JAUYGP010000296.1 GCA_030690515.1 Giesbergeria sp. | reverse complement strand
AGGCCCTGGCCGCCCCGCCCACGCTGGTGGACGAGATGCTACTCACGCTCACGCTCGAAACGATGGCACGCCACACGCCCGATGTGGTGCTGCTGTCGGTGCCGTTTCCGGGCTCGGTGTATGCGGCGTTTCGCATTGCACAGGCCATCAAGGCCCACCACCCCCAGGTCGTCACGGTGCTGGGCGGCGGATTTGTCAACACCGAACTGCGCGAGCTGGCCGAGCCGCGCGTGTTTGACTACTTTGACTACGTCACGCTGGACGCAGGTGAGCGCCCGCTGCTGGCGCTGCTCGAACATGTGCGCGGCGAACGCGGCCGCCAGCGGCTGGTGCGCACTTTTGTGCGCGGCGATGCGGGCGCGGTGCAGTACATCAACATGGTGGAAGCCGACATCGCCTTTGCCGAGGTGGGCACCCCCACCTGGGACGGCCTGCCGCTGGGCAAATACCTCTCGCTGCTCGACATGCTCAACCCCATGCACCGGCTGTGGAGCGACGGGCGCTGGAACAAGCTCACGGTGGCGCAGGGCTGCTACTGGAAGAAGTGCAGCTTTTGTGACGTGAGCCTGGACTACATCAGCCGCTACGAGGGCGCCAGCGCCGAAGTGCTGGCCGACCGCATCGAGCAGATCGTGCGCGAGACGGGGCAAACCGGCTTTCACTTCGTAGACGAGGCCGCGCCGCCCAAGGCGCTCAAGACCCTGGCCACCGAGCTGATTGCGCGCAACGCAGGCATCAGTTGGTGGGGCAATGTGCGGTTTGAAAAGACCTTCACCCCCGAGCTGGCCGAGCTGATGGCCGACAGCGGCTGTATTGCCATCTCCGGTGGGCTGGAAGTGGCGTCAGACCGGCTGCTCACACTCATGAAAAAGGGCGTGTCGGTGGACCAGGTAGCGCGTGTGACGCGCGCCTTCACCGATGCGGGCATTTTGGTGCACGCCTACCTGATGTATGGGTTTCCGACCCAGACGGTGCAGGACACCGTGGACGCGCTCGAATACGTGCGCCAGCTGTTTGCCAACGGCTGCATTCAAAGCGGATTCTTTCACCGCTTTGCCTGCACCGTGCATTCCCCCGTGGGCCAAAACCCGGCGGAATATGGCGTGCAACTGGCCCCCCTGCCGCCGGGCACTTTTGCCAAGAACGACGTGGCCTTCATCGACCCCACGGGCGTGGACCACGACGCCCTGGGCGGCGCACTCAAGAAAGCCATCTACAACTACATGCACGGCATCGGGCTCGAAGAGGATGTGCGCAGCTGGTTCCCCTTCAAGGTGCCCAAGACCACGGTGCAGCGCAACCGGATTGAGCGGGCGCTGCGCGAGCGCGGCTGAGGCAGGGCCACGACCGGGGCCAGGAGCGCTTGATCGCCTTCAGCAAGCGTCGAAAATGGCTGAAATGCACACACACGCCCTTCACTTTCCGCACGCGCCCCGCTGGCTTGCGCCCGCCTTGCTGACCCTTGCCGTTCTGGGCGGTTGTGCCTCTGCGCCGCCAGTCGATCCGTCCGCCCCGGCGGTCCCAGCGCCGGTCGCTGTTGTCGCGCCGCCCGCCACGCCCTTTGCCCGCTGGGTCGCCGATTTCAGCGCATCAGCCCGCGCTGCGGGCATCACCGAGGCCACGCTCCACCAGGCCTTTGAAAATGTTCGTCTCATCCCGCATGTCATCGACTCCGACCAGGCCCAGCCCGAGTTCACCCGCACCGTCTGGGCCTACCTCGACAGCGCTGTCTCGCCCCAGCGCGTCGACCGTGGCCAGACCCGACTGAGCAAGCTGTCGCAGGAAGTGGGCACCGTGCCTGCGCGCTACGGTGTCCCGCTGGGAATTGTGGTCGCCATCTGGGGCATGGAGAGCAACTACGGCAGCTTTACAGGCGACATCCCCACCATCGACGCCTTGGCCACGCTGGGCTTTGAAGGACGGCGCGAAGCCTGGGCGCGCAGCCAGCTGCTGGCCGCGCTGCAGATCCTGCAGCAGGGAGACATTGCCCGGGCCGACATGCTGGGCTCCTGGGCCGGGGCCATGGGGCAAACCCAGTTCTTGCCCTCCAATTTTCTGGCCTACGCCGTCGACGCCGATGGCGATGGCCGGCGCGACATCTGGGGCAGCCTGCCCGATGTCATAGCCTCCACCGCCAACTTCCTGGCGCGCTCCGGTTGGCAACGCGGCCAGCCCTGGGGCCTGGAGGTGCATTTGCCCAACGGCTTTGACTACGCCCGGGCCGATGCCGAACTGCAGCAAGCCGCCACCGCCTGGGCCGCCGAAGGCGTGCAAACCATGGACGGCACACCCCTGCCCCCCTTGACCGACAGCACCCTTTTTCTGCCAGCCGGCGCACGCGGGCCCGCCTTCCTGGTGGGGCCCAACTTTCGCACCCTCCTGCGCTACAACAACTCCACCAGCTATGCCCTGGGCGTGAGCCTGCTCGCCCAACAACTGGCCGGCGGCGCGGCCGTGCAAACCCCGTGGCCCCGCGATCTGCAGGCCTTGACCCGCAGCCAGTTGCGGGCCCTGCAAACCGCCCTGAACGCCCGTGGTTTCGACAGCGGCACCCCCGACGGCGTCATGGGCCCCGCCACACGCAGCGGCGTTCGCGCCTACCAGCGCAGCCTGAACCTGCCTGCCGACGGGTATCCGACGCTGGAGCTGCTGGAGCGGTTGCAGTGAGTCCCAGGTGGGGAGTGCGACACACGTGTCATGGCTTCTTGGGTGCTTTGACAGCCTTGGCGGCTTTGATCACCTTCACGGGTTGCGCCGCACTTTCAACCGGGGGTGCAACCGGTGACAGGTCGTTGGCCCCTGTCACTACCGATTTGCCTGTCTGGCTTTCCAACTGGTTGCGTGCATGGCGGGCAATGCGCCCGCCGGTCTGGGCGGCAGACTTGTTTTGTGCCATGCCGGTGGCCTCTGCGCTCTCGGCAATCTGGCGGGTGGACAGCTCGGTCAAGTGACAGTGCGGGGTCAACCATCTCCTGCATGCGCTCGTAGCCCACCTTGGCCAGCCAGAGCTTGAGGGGCTCGGCCTTGGGGCTGGGGACGGATTGGACGATGCGCAGCAGGGTTTCGGCGGTGGCAACGTCGGTCAGGTAGTTCTTGCCGTCAGCGGCAGGCAATTTCAACCTTACGACTTTCTCGTAAGCTTGCTCTGAACCAGCCTCCTGCGCCAACTTGCGTTTCAAATCAGACCCGTACCGATTGGCGTTGGTGCTGTCACGCCCGCCATTGCTGACGGGCGAAGCGCTATCGCTGCGCTGCTGGCTGGTGCATCAATACGTTTCAATCCACGCCCGCCATTGCTGGCGGGCGAATCTCGGGCGCCAGCCTGGGCATTCACCCCTGAAAGGTTTCAATCCGCGCCCGCCATTGCTGGCGGGCGAATCCGGCGCTGGGCCGGGCTGGGGCTGGCGTTAGATGTTTCAATCCGCGCCCGCCATTGCTGGCGGGCGAATCTTTTGGGGTCAATCTCAATGGTGTTTTCTGACATGTTTCAATCCGCGCCCGCCATTGCTGGCGGGCGAATCTGGCGTCGCACCGACAAGCGCGGCAACGTCACGCATGTTTCAATCCGCGCCCGCCATTGCTGGCGGGCGAATCCCCGCATGGGC
>JAUYGP010000285.1 GCA_030690515.1 Giesbergeria sp. | reverse complement strand
GTGGGGGACCTGCCCGACTCCTCGCTGGTGAGCGTGCGCATCGCCGACAACCGGCGCCTGTGCGTCGCCACGCCGGGCTATCTGCAACGCCATGGAACGCCCAGCCACCCTGCCGAGCTGGCCCAGCATGACTGCCTGACGCTCTCGAGCGAGGCATCGCAGACGCGCGGCTGGGCCTTTCGTATGCCCACGGAAGGCGGAGGCGCCGAGGTGGTGCACCTCAAGCCGGGTGGGCCGCTCGATTGCTCGGACGGGCAAGTGTTATACGACTGGTGTCTGGCCGGCCATGGCATCGCCTGGCGCAGTACCTGGGAGGTCGAGAGCGAAGTCACCTCAGGCCAACTGGTCGCGGTACTGGAAGACTATGCCGCGCCGCCCAACGGTATTTTTGTGCTGTTTCCGCAGCGCAAGCATCTGCCTTTGCGCGTGCGCCTGTGGATCGACCACCTCAAGCATCACTACGAACAACCGCAATTCTGGAAAACCGGAGCCCCCGCATGACCCTGGAAGCCTTGCTCGCCTTTTTCCATCTGGTGGCCATCATGACCATGGTGGTTTTCATGGCCAGCGAAGCGGCGCTGTGCCGCATGGAATGGATGAACGCCGCCGTGGTGCACCGCCTGGTGCGGTTGGACCTGATCTACATGATTGCCGCTGCCTGCGTTGTGTTGGCTGGGCTGGCGCGTACCTGGTGGGGTCTGAAAGGGGTGGGCTGGTACTGGAGCCAGCCGCTGCTGCATGCCAAGTTGGGGCTGTTTGCCGCCATGTGGTTGATGTCGCTGCGCCCGACGCTGTTGTTTCGGCGCTGGCGCCGTGTGCTGGAGGCTACCGGCGCCTTACCGCCCGAGGCTGAAGTGCGCGCTGCACGCCGCTGGGTGATGATCGAAACACACCTGCTGGGCCTGCTGTTGCTGGCGGCGGCCTTCCTGGCGCGGGGTGTGGGCACCCGGGGCTGAAAGACAAAACCCCCGCCAGGCCAGGCCTGCGGGGGTGTGGCGGGGGGCGTAGCGCTTATTTCTTGAGGCACTCGCTCATGAAGGTCTTGCGCTCAGCGCCTTTCTTGCCTGCGGCTTCGGCGTTGCAGGTTTTCATTTTGCTCTGCTGGGTCGCCTCTGCTTCGGGCTTGTTGCTCAGGCAGTTCTTCATGAAAACCTTGCGCTCGTCGCCCTTCATGCCCGTGGCTTCCTTGTTGCAGGTGCCCATCTTGGTTTGCTGCTTGGTGGGTGGCTTGGCTGGTGCCGTCTCGTCGGCAGCGTGGGCGCTGCCCAGTGCCAGTGCCATGCCCAGTGCGGCCAGGGAAAGAAGCTGTTTCATGGTGACTCCAGAAAAAAATGGAAGGGAAAACCCCTGCGGAATTCCATCACACAACGGGCCACGCTACAACGGGGATGACGGGCTGCGTGGCGGCCCGGCCACGGCCCCGTAAAATCCGCCCATGCTTTCTGCCAAAAACGAATTGCTCGCCGCCCTGGCGGTCGAGCTCGATCGACTTTCTCCCGGTGCCGGTGTCCGTGCCGCCTTCGAATCACCCAAGGTGGCGGCGCATGGCGACTTTGCCTGTACCGCCGCCATGCAGCTGGCCAAGCCGCTCAAGCTCAACCCGCGAGCGCTGGGCGAGCAGCTCAAGGCGGCGCTGGAGGCCACGCCCGCTTTTGCACGTTGGGTGCAGGCCATCGAAATCGCCGGACCAGGTTTTCTTAACATCCGTCTCCAGCCCGCCGCCAAGCAGGCTGTGGTGCACGAGGTGCTGGCCGCGGGGGAGCAATTTGGCCACCAAGCCAGCAACGGCCAGCACGTGCTGGTCGAGTTTGTGTCGGCCAACCCCACCGGCCCGCTGCACGTAGGCCACGGCCGCCAGGCTGCGCTGGGTGATGCCATTTGCAACCTGTTCAGCACCCAGGGTTGGAAGGTACACCGCGAGTTCTATTACAACGA
>JAUYGP010000396.1 GCA_030690515.1 Giesbergeria sp. | reverse complement strand
TTGACACGCAGCGCCACCTGGTGCTGCTGGACACCTCCGAAAGCCTGCACCCCGTGCTGCCCCAGGTGATTGCCCGGGTGCGCGCCCTGCTGGACCTGGACGCCGACCCCACGGCCATCAACGCGGCGCTGCATGGCGACTTTCCCACAGGCGACGGCCTGCGCGTACCCGGTGTCTTTGATGGCTTCGAGCTGGCCGTGCGCGCCGTGCTGGGCCAGCAGATCACCGTGGCGGCAGCGCGCACGCTGGGCCAGCGCCTGGTGGAGCGCTTTGGTGAGCCCATCACCACGCCTTGGCCCGCGCTGCACCGCCTGTTTCCGGACCCCGCCGTGCTCGCGCAGGCCGAGGGCGATGCGCTGGGGCAACTGGGCATCGTGCGCCAGCGCCAGGCGGCCATCGTGGCACTGGCGCGGGCGGTGACCAGCGGCCAGGTCACCCTGCACCCCGGCGCCGACGTGGCGGCCACCACCGCCGCCCTGTGCCAGCTGCCCGGCATTGGCGACTGGACAGCCCAGTACATCGCCCTGCGCGCGCTGCGCTGGCCCGACGCGTTTCCGGCGGGCGATGTGGCGCTGCACAAGGCCCTGGGCGTGCAGAACCACAAAAACCCCGCCCGCGCCGCCACCGAGCGGGCCGCCGCCTGGCGCCCCTGGCGCGGCTATGCCGTGCTGCGGGCCTGGGCGGGCACGGGGCCCATGGCGCCCTCACCTCTTTCAACACTATTGAATCAATAGCTGCTGGCGCTTGCCCCTCCTGCGCCAAAGCCTGTTTTGGTATCTAATTCAAAGCCTGCCATGCAATTCCATCCCTTGACCGTGCAGACGCACACCTCCACCCCGCTAGGGACCGTTCGGCTGGCAGCCTCGCCCGCCGGGCTGTGCGGCCTGTGGTTTGACGGCCAGCGCCACCTGCCCCATCAACTCGATGGTCTCGGTGCCTGGCCCCAGGCACCGGGGCAACCCATTCTGCAGGCCGCCATCGCACAACTGCAGCAATACCTGTGTGGCGACCGCACGCGGTTCGACCTGCCGCTGGACATGGAGGGCGGCACCGCCTTTCAGCAAGCCGTGTGGCAGGCGCTGCTATCGATTGCACCGGGGCAGACCACCAGCTACGGGGCACTGGCCCGGCACATCGGCCGACCGACCGCCGTGCGCGCCGTGGGCGCCGCCGTGGGGCGCAACCCCTTGAGCGTGGTCGTGCCCTGCCACCGTGTATTGGGGCAGGACGGCAGCCTGACAGGCTATGCCGGTGGCTTGCAGCGCAAAACAGATTTACTACGCCGCGAAGGCGTTATCGCATGACGACACAGTCCAGCCACGCGCCGGTCTCCTCCTGGATCGGTGAATTCGCCCTGCTCTCCGCCCTGTGGGGCGCTTCTTTTTTGTTCCTGCGCATGGGGGCGTCAGAGTTTGGACCCGTGCCCACGGCCGGGCTACGCGTGCTGCTGGCCACCTTCTTTCTGCT
>JAUYGP010000272.1 GCA_030690515.1 Giesbergeria sp. | reverse complement strand
GCGTTTCGCGCGACAACATGAAATCGCACGACGATTTCCGGGAAAAGCTCGAGCTGCCCTTCGAACTCATCGCTGACACCGAAGAAAAAATGTGCCACATGTTTGGCGTGGTCAAGAACAAAATCATGTACGGCAAGAAGGTCAAGGGCATTGAGCGTAGCACCTTCCTCATCGGCCCCGATGGCTTGGTGGCCTTCGAATGGCGCGGCCTCAAGGTGCCCGGCCATGTCGAAGAAGTGCTCAAAGCCATCAAGTCCATCAATGCCTTGAAAAAGGCTGCCTGAACGGGTGCCGCGGGGCCGCTACGGTAGTGTCATCACCGCCATGCATAATGGCCCAATGCCGCTGCCCACCGCAACGCCCCTCCACTCCCCGCAAGCCGCCTTGGTCTCCAGGCGGCTTTTTGCTTTTTAGACCGACCTGATCCGAGGCCTTCCGCACCATGCCCCTGCCCCCCGCCCCCACCAGGCGCGCCGCCCTTCTCGCCCCCGAAGCTTTTACGGCCCCCAGCAACACAGCGGCAACCGCTCCTGCGGCGCGTAAACACACACCACGCAAAGCTGACGCCGCACCGCCGCCCACAGACGCACCCGAGGCTCGCCCAGCCCGGGCACGGCGCACCACCCCGGCAGCACCTGCACCACAGACCATGGCTGCCAGCGCCCCTCCGGTACAGGCCCCCGCCGTCGCGGCCGTCGCGCACACCACGCCTCCCGCACGCAGTCGCAAAGTGCGCGGCACTGGCCCGGCCAAGCTCTTTGTGCTCGACACCAATGTGCTTCTGCACGACCCGACCAGCCTGTTCCGCTTCGAGGAACACGACATCTACCTACCGATGATCGTTCTCGAAGAACTCGATGCCCACAAGAAAGGTATGACCGAGGTCGCGCGCAACGGCCGCCAGGTCAGCCGCTCCCTCGACGCCCTGGCCGGCGCGAAGGGCGCCGACATGGGCAAGGGCCTGAAGCTCGACTCCACGGGCCAGCGCGCGGCCGGTGGAAACCTGTTCTTCCAGACCTCCACGCTGGACTACCAACTCCCTGCCAGCCTGCCCCAGGGCAAGGCCGACAACCAGATCCTGGGCGTCGTCGAGGCCCTGCGCAAGCTGCACGCCCCACGCGAAGTGGTGCTGGTATCCAAGGATATCAACATGCGCGTCAAGGCACGCGCCCTGGGCCTGCCGGCCGAGGACTACCAGAACGACACGGTGCTGGAAGACGGTGATCTGCTGTATTCCGGCTCGCTGCCGCTGCCACCCGACTTCTGGAACCGCAATGGCAAGTCAATCGAGAGCTGGCAGAGCGGCGCGCACACCTACTACCGCATCAGTGGCCCCATCGTGCCGCATCTGATGATCAACCAGTTCGTCTATTTCGAAGCGCCAGGCGAGCCCAGCCTGTACGCCCGGGTGAGCGAAATCCGCGACAAGACCGCGGTGCTCAAGACCCTCAAGGACTACGGCCATGCCAAGAACGCCGTGTGGGGCGTGACCACGCGCAACCGCGAACAAAACTTCGCCATCAACCTGCTGATGGACCCCGAGGTCGATTTTGTCACTCTGGCCGGCACGGCAGGCACCGGTAAGACGCTGATGGCGCTGGCCGCAGGCCTGACGCAGGTGCTGGACGACCGCCGCTACACCGAGATCATCATGACCCGCGCCACGGTGAGCGTGGGCGAGGACATCGGTTTCCTGCCCGGCACCGAGGAAGAAAAAATGGGCCCCTGGATGGGCGCACTGGACGACAACCTCGAGTTTCTGGCCAAGGGCGACGGCGGCAACGCCGGCGAATGGGGGCGCGCCGCCACCAATGAACTGATCCGCAGCCGCATCAAGATCAAGAGCATGAACTTCATGCGCGGGCGCACGTGCATGAACAAGTACGTCATCATCGACGAGGCGCAAAACCTGACGCCCAAGCAGATGAAAACGCTGATCACCCGCGCCGGCCCCGGCACCAAGATCATCTGCATGGGCAACCTGGCACAGATCGACACACCCTACCTCACTGAAGGCTCGTCCGGCCTGACCTTTGCTGTAGACCGCTTCAAGGGCTGGCCACACAGCGGCCACATCACCTTGGCACGCGGCGAGCGCTCGCGCCTGGCGGATTTTGCGAGCGAAGTGCTGTAGCCATTCAGACTTCAAACCAAAAGAGCTGCCAGCGCACATCAAACCTGCGCTGGCAGCTCTTTTTTTTGCAGCATCTATTGAAGATGGTTGCTATTGAATATATAGCTTGTTCCGCTTACCACATCAGCGACTGGAGCCATTTTCATTAAAAATCGTCGCCCGACCCCATAGCCAAACTCTCGAAGCGCGTCTGTGACTTCTGGAAGAACAGCTTGACGGTGCCCGTGGGGCCATTGCGCTGTTTGCCAATGATGATTTCGGCCACGTTGGGCTCTTTGCTGTCCTTGTTGTAGTAGTCGTCGCGGTAGATGAACATGATGATGTCCGCATCCTGCTCGATGGCGCCGGACTCGCGCAGGTCGCTCATCATGGGGCGCTTGTCGGTGCGGGTCTCCACGCTGCGGTTGAGCTGCGAGAGCGCAATCACCGGGCACTGCAACTCCTTGGCCAGCATCTTCAGGCCGCGCGAGATTTCGCCCAGCTCGGTGGCTCGGTTCTCGCCCTGCGAACCCGCCGAGCCGCTCATCAGCTGCAAATAGTCCACCACGATCAGGCCCAGCTTGCCGCACTGGCGCGCCAAGCGCCGGGCGTTGGCGCGCAACTCGCTGGGGGTGAGGCCCGGGGTTTCATCGATATGCAGCGAGACATTACGCAGGCGCTCGATCGCCTCGGTCAGGCGCGGCCATTCTTCGTCGGTGAGTTTGCCGGTGCGTAAATGCCCCTGCTCGATACGGCCGATGGAGCCGACGATACGCACAGCCAATTGGGCGGCGCCCATTTCCATGGAAAAAATAGCAACGGGCAGGCCTTCATTCAGCGCCACATGCTCGGCAATATTCACGGCAAAAGCCGTTTTACCCATGGACGGACGCGCGGCCAGCACCACCATATCGCCCGCTTGCAGGCCCGACGTCATGCGGTCGAGATCGATGAAGCCGGTGGGCACACCGGTGATGTCGTTCGGGTTGTCCGCCATCTCCTGCACACGATCGAGCAGGTCGACCACCAGGGTGTCCATACCCTGGAAGCCCTGCTTCATACGCGAGCCTTCTTCACCGATGTTGAAGATTTTTTGCTCGGCCTCGTCAAGAATCTTGTCTACGGGCCGGCCTTGGGTATTGAAGGCGTTGGTGGCGATTTCATCGCTAGCGGTGACGAGCTTGCGCAGGATGGCGCGCTCGCGCACGATCTCGGCGTAGCGACGAATGTTACTGGCGCTGGGAACGTACTGCGCCAGAGAGTTCAGATAGACCAGCCCGCCAATTTCCTCGGATTTGCCCAGGCCTTGCAGCTTCTCGAAGACGGTGATCACATCGGCTGGCTTGCTGGCATTGACCAGCCCCGCAATGGCCGTGTAGATCATCTGGTGCTCGTGCCGATAAAAATCGCTCTCGACCAGCAAATCGCCCACGCGGTCCCAGGCGTGATTGTCCAGCAGCAAGCCACCCAGAACGCTCGATTCGGCCTCGATGGAGTGCGGCGGCACGCGCAACTGCGCGATCTGCCGGTCATAGGGGGCGAACCCGTCATCCACGGGCTGGGGTACATCAAACATGGGTTTCCTTGGGGCAAGCCCTCGATCGTATCAATGGCGGTGGCCAGCGTCACGGCACAAGCCTGTGCGCAGCCTGTGGACAAGCACTGAACAAGAGGTGCACAGCCTGTGGCGCAAGGCGCCAGAAAAACAAAAACCGCCCGGAGGCGGCTTTTGCAGGGGCGCAATGCGCGATCAGGCAGTTTCGCCGTAGACCGAAACCGTCACGTCCACCACCACATCGGTGTGCAGAGCCACGCTCACGGTGTTGTCGCCAACTGTCTTGATCGGGCCGTTGGGCAGGCGAACCTGCGACTTCACGACCTTGTAGCCTTGCTTGTTCAGCTCGTCGGCGATGTCGCCGTTGGTGACCGAACCAAACAGGCGACCGTCCACACCGGCTTTTTGCGTCAGCTTGAAGACCTTGCCTGCGAGCTTTTCACCGTCGGCCTGCGAAGCAGCCAGCTTTTCAGCGGCGGCCTTTTCCAGTTCAGCGCGCTTGGCTTCGAACTCGGCCTTGGCGGCGATGGTGGCGCGGCGTGCACGGCCAGAAGGGATCAGGAAGTTACGGGCGTAGCCGTCTTTGACCTTGACGAGATCGCCGAGGTTACCGAGGTTCACAACCTTGTCGAGCAGAATGATTTGCATGGGTTGTGCTCCTTAGATCTTGTGCTGGTCGCTGTAGGGCACCAGGGCCAGGAAGCGGGCGCGCTTGATGGCGGTGTTCAGCTGGCGCTGGAAGATGGCACGCGTGCCGGTCAGGCGCGCGGGGATGATCTTGCCGTTTTCGGCGATGAAATCGCGCAGGGTGTCAACGTCTTTGTAGTCGATCTCTTCGACGCCCGTGACGGTGAAGCGGCAAAAGCGCTTGCGCTTGAACAGCAGATTCTGTGCGGGGCGCTTGGGGCGCTTGTCTTTGTTGAATTTCTTGAACGTGGCCATTGCGGACCTCTCGAAAATTAATCTTGTTGAATATCCTGGACGTGGAGCACCGGATGCTTGCCGTTGCGCGGCGTAGCCAGAAAACCGGTAAAGCGCCAAAGGCTTCCAATGGGCTGGCGGGCTAGCCGCTCTGCCATTGCGCCAAAAGCCACCGCTTTCATGACCGCATTCACATCGCGCATCTGACCGGCTTCTTGCTGCTGCGAACTGTGCTCAAGGCGCAGTTCTATGGCAGGCACACCGGCAGGCGTAAATCGCAGGGCCTGTGCCTCAGCGATGCAAGCCTTGATCGCTACGTGGTTCTCCACTCCCCTTGAAAGCGTGGGCTCAGCGCTCG
>JAUYGP010000257.1 GCA_030690515.1 Giesbergeria sp. | reverse complement strand
CCGCGCCGTGGTGGAAGCCTCCATGGGCGAAGAGCGCGCCAAGCTGATGGAAACCCTCAAGGAAGGCGCCATCGTCAATGGCGTGGTCAAGAACATCACCGAATACGGTGCTTTCGTGGACCTGGGCGGTATCGACGGCCTGCTGCACATCACCGACATGGCCTGGCGCCGTGTCCGTCACCCGTCTGAAGTGGTGACCGCTGGCCAGGAAATCACCGCCAAGATTTTGAAGTTCGACACCGAGAAAAACCGTGTCTCGCTGGGTCTGAAGCAAATGGGTGATGACCCATGGATGGGCGTAAACCGTCGTTACCCCCAAGGCACCCGCATGTTCGGCAAGATCACCAACATCGCCGACTACGGCGCATTTGTGGAACTGGAACCCGGCATCGAAGGCCTGGTGCACGTGTCCGAGATGGATTGGACCAACAAGAACGTGGCACCGAGCAAGATTGTTGCCCTGGGCGACGAAGTCGAAGTCATGGTTCTGGAAATCGACGAAGACAAGCGCCGTATCAGCCTGGGCATGAAGCAGTGCAAGGCCAACCCATGGCAAGAGTTTGCACAAAACACCAAGCGCGGTGACCGCGTCAAGGGCCCGATCAAATCCATCACCGACTTCGGCGTGTTTGTGGGTCTGGCTGCCGGTATCGACGGTTTGGTGCACTTGTCTGACCTGTCCTGGAACGAGCCCGGCGAAGCTGCCGTGCGCGAGTACAAAAAGGGCCAGGAAGTTGAAGCTCTGGTGTTGGCTGTGGACGTCGACCGTGAACGCATCTCGCTGGGCATCAAACAGCTCGATTCCGACCCCTTCACCACCTTCTCGTCGATCAACGACAAGGGCTCCGTGGTGACCGGCAAGGTCAAAACGGTGGATGCCAAGGGTGCTGAAATCGATCTGGGCGACGACATCATCGGCTACCTGCGCGCTTCTGAAATTTCCCGCGACCGCGTGGAAGACGCCCGCAATGTGCTCAAGGAAGGTGATGAAGTCAACGCTGTGGTGGTGAACGTGGATCGCAAGACCCGCAACATCCAGTTGTCGATCAAGGCCAAAGATGCTGCCGATCAAAACGAAGCCATGGCAACGCTGAGCCAGCAATCTGCCCGTGAAAACGCCGGTACTACCAGTTTGGGTGCACTGCTGCGCGCCAAGCTCGACAGCAATAACTAAGCCGTTATTGCCAACTTGAACTGACGACCGGTTGCCCTTGTGCACCGGTCGTTTTTTTCTTCCTGATCAGTTGGGGAC
>JAUYGP010000391.1 GCA_030690515.1 Giesbergeria sp. | reverse complement strand
GAGTTGTTCGCGCTCCGCATCGCTTAGCACCAGTTCCGTCTTGGGTCTGCCTCTCATGATCACCTCGTCGTGTTCGAACAGTACACGACTGACGGTGCCGGCAAACATTAGTTCAATGAACTTCTAACTCAGGACACTAGCTCCTCACCCCCGCCGCACCACCAACCCCACAAACCGCGCCCCCAGCCGCGCCACCTGCCCGGCCGTCAAGGCCCACGCAGCAGCGCCCGGCGCGCGGCATTCCTGTAGCGCCCAGTGGGCCACGCCTGCATCGGCCAGCGTGTCGGCCAGGGCGAACAGATCGTCCACACTGAACAGGCCCGCGTGCCAGGTGGTGCGGCATTCATGGGGCACGCCGCTGGCGAGCAGGTGGCGCAACGATGCAAAGGCTTTGGCGCCGCTGCCGGGGGTGCGCGTGATGGCGTCGTAGGCGTGCAGGGGGCCTTTGATGTCCAGGCCCACCCAGTCGAGCAGGGGCAGCAGCGCGTGCAGGCGCTCGGGGTACATGCCGCCGGTGTGCAGCGCAGTCTGAAAGCCCAGGGCGCGCACTTGCTCCAGCGCGGCGGGCAAGGCGGCTTGCAGCGTGGGTTCGCCGCCGGAGAAGACGACGCCGTCGAGCAGGCCTTGGCGGCTTTTGAGAAACGCCAGCACCTCGGACCACGGCACGGCGGCAGGGGTGGTGGCGTCCAGCAATTCGGGGTTGTGGCAGTAGCCGCAGCGCCAGGGGCAGCCCTGGCAGTACAGCACGGCGGCCAGGCGACCGGGGAAGTCGATGCTGGTGAGCTTGGTCATGCCGCCCACGCGCAGCATGGCCGCGTCCGTGCGCGTGGGCACTGGTTGCGCGGTTTGGGCGGCGACCGCCATGGGGATCACACGCACCGGCGCGTGCCGGTGCGTGCTGCGGCTGGCAAGCTCAGCGGCCACAAGGGGTTTCAGCAAAGAATTGGCGCTCGTGGTGCTCTCCCTGCTTGCCGATGTTGAAGCTGGCGACCGGGCGGTGGTAGCCCATCACGCGGGTCCAGACTTCGCAGGGCTGGCGCTCGGCGTCGGTCAGTTGCACGTCGGACAAGGCGTTGTGTTCGGTGGTGGAAAAGTGGCTCATGGATGTTCTCCTTCAGGGTGAAAAGGGGGCATGCCGCAGCCTGTGCTGCGCCGCCCAGGGGCAACGGAGGGGCAAGGCCCTGCCGTTGATTTACTATTTAATTGATAGCTACTTGCGCTTGATGGATAAGCGCTAGAGGCCAATTTGACTCATATTTTTTGATGGAGCCGTGTCACGCCGCCAGTGCGGCGCGCTTGGCCTGCAGCCGCTCTTCGTCGCAGGTGGGGCAGTACTTGTGCTCACCCGCCAGATAACCGTGCGTGGGGCAGATCGAGAACGTGGGCGTGATGGTGATGTAGGGCAGGCGAAAGCGCGTGAGCGAGCGCTTGACCAGGTCGCGGCAGGCGGCGCCGCTCGACAGCCGCTCGCCCATGTACAGGTGCAGCACGGTGCCGCCGGTGTATTTGCTCTGCAGCACCTCCTGGCGCGCCAGGGCCTCGAAGGGGTCGTCCGTCCAGCCCACGGGCAACTGCGAGGAGTTGGTGTAGTACGGCTTGTCCGCCGTGCCTGCCTGCACGATGGCGGGCCAGCGCTTTTTGTCCTCTTTGGCAAAGCGGTAGGTGGTGCCTTCGGCGGGCGTGGCCTCCAGGTTGTAGAGGTGGCCGGTTTCTTCCTGGAACTGCGTCATGCGTTCGCGCACATGGTCGAGCAGGCGCACCGCCAGCTGGTGGCCGCGTTCACTGGTGATGTCGTGCGCGTCGCCCGTGAAGTTGCGCACCATCTCGTTGATGCCGTTCACGCCCAGCGTGCTGAAGTGGTTGCGCAGCGTGCCCAGGTAGCGCTTGGTGTACGGGAACAGGCCCTGGTCCATGAGCCGCTGGATGAGCTTGCGCTTGGTCTCCAGGCTTTGTTTGCCCAGTTCGAGCAGGCGGTCGAGCGCGGCCAGCAGCGCGGGTTCGTTGCCTGCGTGCAGGTAGCCCAGCCGCGCGCAGTTGATGGTGACCACACCCAGGCTGCCGGTCTGCTCGGCGCTGCCAAACAGGCCGTTGCCGCGTTTAAGCAGCTCGCGCAAATCGAGCTGCAGGCGGCAGCACATGGAGCGCACCATGTTGGGCTCCAGCTCGGAGTTGATGAAGTTCTGGAAGTACGGCAGGCCGTACTTGGCCGTCATTTCAAACAACAACTGCGCGTTCTCGCTCTCCCACGGAAAATCCTTGGTGATGTTGTAGGTGGGGATGGGAAAGGTGAACACGCGGCCCTTGGCGTCGCCCGTGGTCATGACGTCGATGTAGGCGCGGTTGATGAGGTCCATCTCGGCCTGCAGCTCGCCGTAGCAGAACGGCTGCTCTTTGCCCGCAATCACCGGCACCTGTTCGCGCAGGTCGTCGGGGCAAATCCAGTCGAAGGTGAGGTTGGTGAAGGGGGTTTGCGTGCCCCAGCGGGACGGCACGTTGAGGTTGTAGACCAGCTCCTGGATGCACTGGCGCACGCTGGCGTAATCCATGGCATCGACCCGCACATAGGGCGCCATGTAGGTGTCGAACGACGAGAACGCCTGCGCACCGGCCCACTCGTTTTGCAGCGTGCCCAAAAAGTTGACGATTTGCCCCACGGCGGAACTCATGTGTTTGGGCGGCCCCGCTTCGACCTTGCCGGGCACGCCGTTCAGGCCTTCGTTCAAAAGCGTGCGCAGCGACCAGCCGGCGCAATAGCCGCTGAGCATGTCGAGGTCGTGGATGTGGATGTCGCCACTGCGGTGCGCCTCGCCGATCTCGGGCGTGTACACGTGCGACAGCCAGTAGTTGGCCGTGACCTTTCCTGCCACGTTCAGGATCAGCCCGCCGAGCGAATAGCCCTGGTTGGCGTTGGCGTTGACGCGCCAGTCGGCACGGGTGAGGTACTCGTTGATGGAGCTTTCCACGTTCACCAGCGTCTGGTGGTCGGCGCGCAGGGTGGCGTGGCGATCGCGGTAGGCGATGTAGGCGCGGGCCGTGGCCAGGTGGTTGGCGGCGATCAGGGTCTGCTCGACCACGTCCTGGATCTGCTCGATGCCTGGCGCCTCGCCATGGAAGCGGTGGATCAGCACCTTGCCCACCTGCGCGGCCAGCAGGGCGGCCTCGTCGGCCGCAAATTCGCCGGTGGCAGCGCCTGCGCGCTCGATGGCCGAGCGGATCTTGCGGGCGTCAAAAGGGGCGCGCTCTGCGCTGCGCTTGATGACCTCGCGGGGCAAGGTGCTGACCTGGGTATCCATGGGCTTCTCCATCGTTGGAATGCAACAAAACACTACATATAGCGTTCACAATACATTCAGAACACCATAGGTAGTTTGATGGAGAACAAACAAGCCCGCCGCAGCACGATGCCGGGGCGGGTCTGGAATGGGCTGGAAAGCCTGGCCGGGCGCGGCTTACAGCGCCTCGATGCGCGGGTAGAAGTCGTGGTTTTCGCGCTGCATGCGTTCGTGCACCATGCGCAACACCTGGTTGGCATCGTCGCGGAAGCCCTGCTCGTCGCGGCGCACGCTCTCGGGCCGGTTCCAGCGGCGGGCAAAGGCCTCGTAAGCCTGGGCAATGGGGCCCATGTCGCGCTGGTACTGCTGGCCCATGCGGGCCAGTTCGGCATTGCTGCCGCGCTGCAGGGCCGGGTACAGCGCCTGGTCTTCCACGGCCAGGTGCAGTTTGATGGTGGAACTCATGGCCACCACCAGCCGGGCGATCTCGGTGGCGTTGTGCGCCACCCCCGCGTGCGCCAGACGCCGCAGCGCAGCAATGCTGCCCAGGATGCTGACGTGCTGGTGCTTGAATTTGTCGATGTTCATGGTGATAGCTCCCAAGGGTGATGAAAACAGGGGCACGTAGGCATGGAGCCGCCGTGGACTGCTCCTCTTTTGCACACTTCGGGCCAACCCAGGTCGTCATAAGAATCAAGGGTTTACACCAATCATGGTTATTTTTACCCTTTGGTTTGAGGGTCATTGATACCATTTAAGGGTCATGAATACCCTTTTGGAAGCCCCCTGGTTGGCCGACCTGACCACGGAATTGCCGCCCAACGTGCGCCTGCAGCGCCTGATGGGCGGTCTGCGCGCACACTTTTGCTGCGGCGCCGTGGCCCTGCTGCGGCTGGAAGAAGAACACCTGCGCCCGGTGGTGGTCGATGGCCTGGTGAGCGAGTCGCTGGGGCGGCGTTTTGCCGTGCACCAGCACCCGCGCCTGGCGGCCCTGCTGGCGCGCGGCGAGGTGACCTGTTTCGACCACGACAGTACCTTGCCCGACCCCTACGACGGCCTGCTCGACGCCCTGGTGGGCGAACCCCTGCCGGTGCACGACTGCATGGGCGTGGCGCTGCGCATTGACGGGCGGCCCTGGGGCGTGCTGACGCTCGACGCGCTGCAGACCGGCACTTTTGACGCCGCCGCACGCGCTGCGCTGGCGCACTGCGCCGTGCACGTGGAGGCCGCCATCCGCATGACGCGCCTGGAGCAGGAGAACCAGGCCCTGAGCCGCGTCGGCAGCCCCTATGCAGGCGACGCCACCGACGAACCCGCGCTGCGCGCCGCGCTGGACGAGGGCGAAATCCTGGGCCAGAGCGAAGTGCTGACACGCCTGCTGAACGAGATGAAGCTGGTCGCCACCTCGGACCTGCCGGTGCTGCTGCTGGGCGAGACTGGCGTGGGCAAAGAGCTGTTTGCACGCCTGCTGCACCGCCACTCGCCGCGCCGGCACAAGCCGCTGGTGCACGTGAACTGCGCCGCGCTGCCCGAGTCGCTTGCCGAGAGCGAGCTGTTCGG
>JAUYGP010000210.1 GCA_030690515.1 Giesbergeria sp. | reverse complement strand
CCCCCCCCCCCCCCCCCCCCCCCCCCCCCCCCCCCCCCCCCCCCCCCCCCCCCCCCCCCCCCCACCGCGAGTTGTCATGGCGATGGGGTTCCGTACAAAACCGCCAAGGTTGACGCACACCTGTGACGGGCTCATGAACCCCACCGACGAAAGAAGCCTGTTATGGCGGCGTGCGTTGTCATGGGTTGGCAGCAAGTAGCTGACTGAGAGTCAATCAACCCAGACTTCCTGTCGGGCGCACCTACGGTGCTGCTGGGGTATCAGCGGCGCATTTGAGGCCATTCCAAGTACTCACGGGAAATCCGGGATAAAAAAAGCGGCCGAAGCCGCTTTTTTTATCCGAGAGGGAGGGTGAAGCGCTCAGTCAGAGCGGTCTTTGCTGGCCGCCAGCACCTGGGTGATCTCCTCGTCCTTGGCTTGCCACAGTTCATTGATCCAGGCTTGCACGGGTGCGCGCGGCGCTGGCTCACCGTTGGCCGGCAATGCCTGGGGTGGAATGCTGCGCAGTTGGGCGCGCACCACCACTTCGGGAATGCGGCCGCAGAGGGCGTCGGTGAATGTGGGGGCGCCCTGGGGGTAGACGATGGTGACGTCGAGATAACCGGTAAAGGCATCGCCCAGGGTTTCCAGCGCCATGCTCAGGCTGCCCACCTTGGGTTTGAGCAGGTGGCGGTAGGGCGATTTTTGCTGGGCGTGCTTGGCCGGGGTGAAGCGCGTACCCTCAACAAAGCTCATCACCGAGGTGGGTACCAGGCGGAACTTCTCACAGGCCTTGCGCCCGGCGGCGAGGTCAGCCCGCGCGCTGGCGCCGCCTTTGCGCTGCATGAAAGGAAAGTCGAGTGCCCACCACGCCAGGCCGATCACCGGGACATAGATCAGTTCTTTCTTGGTGAAAAACTTGAGCATGGGGATGCGGCGGTTGAAAACGCGCTGCAACACCAGGATGTCCACCCAGGTCTGGTGGTTGCTGGCCACCAGGAACCAGCCCTGGGGGTCAAGCCCGTCCACGCCAGTCACGTCCCAGCGAACCGGGTTGACCGCGCCCAGCCAGAAGGTATTGATGTCCATCCACAACGCCGCGATACCCATGAGCGCTCGGTCGCACACGTGGCGCACGGCAGTGACCGGCAGGATGAGTTTGGCCAGGGCAAACGGGATCATCGAGCTGCACAGCACCAGGGTGTTGATCACCAAGATCAGTGTGGCAAACAGAAACTTCAACGCAGCAAGCATAGGCAGGGCAGAGGGGGTTGCGGAGGCAGAACTATAAACTTGAAGCGTTTTTGGCTTCTAGCGCTTTTGCAGTAAGCGCTGCAAGCTATTATTTCGATAGTGTTTTGAAAACCTCTCGGGCGGCGGCCACGGTCGTTTCGATGTCGCCGGCTGTGTGCGCTCCACTCACGAACCCGGCTTCATACAGCGCCGGCGCAATGTACACGCCCCGGTCGAGCAGGCCGTGGAACAGGGTGTTGAAGCGCGCGTTGTCAGTTTTGAGCACCTGGGCGTAGTTTTGCGGCAGCTCTGGCAACAGGAAAAAGCCGAACATGCCGCCTTCGCAGTCGGCACTGAACGGCACTCCCTCGGCGGCGGCGGCGGCTTTCAGGCCGGTGACCAGCGATTGTGTCGAGGCGGACAGTGCGTCGAAGAAACCAGGTTTGCGGATTTCGCGCAATGTGGCCAGGCCACAGGCGGTGGCCACCGGGTTGCCCGACAACGTACCAGCCTGATACACACCGCCCAGGGGGGCAAGGTGTTCCATGATGGCGCGCGGACCACCAAAGGCTGCCAGCGGCATGCCACCGCCAATCACCTTGCCCAGCACGGTGATGTCGGGTTTGAAGCCGGGGATGCTCTTGGCGTACACGCTTTGCGCGCTGCCCAGTGCGACGCGAAAGCCCGTCATCACCTCATCGAGCACCAGCAAGGCGCCGTACTCGGTGCACAGTTCGCGGCAGCGGCGCATGAAGGGCACGCTGGCGCGCACCAGGTTCATGTTGCCCGCGATGGGCTCGATCATCACGCAGGCCAGCTCCTTGCCGTGCAGTGCAAAGGCTTCTTCCAGCTGCTCCACATTGTTGTATTCGAGCACCAGGGTGTGTTGCACCACTTCGGCGGGCACACCCGCGCTGGTGGCATTGCCAAAGGTGGCCAGGCCAGAACCCGCCTTGACCAGCAGCGCATCAGCGTGCCCGTGGTAGCAGCCCTCGAATTTGATGAACTTGCTGCGGCCCGTGGCGCCGCGCGACAGGCGGATGGCACTCATGCCGGCTTCGGTGCCCGAGCTGACGAGGCGCACCATTTCCATCGAGGGCACTAGGCTGAGAATTTCCTCGGCCAGTTCTACCTCGCGCTCGGTGGGCGCGCCAAACGAGAAACCTTCAAGCGCGGCCTTTTGCACGGCTTCGAGCACGGCCGGATGCCCGTGGCCCAGGATCATCGGGCCCCAGGAGCCGATGTAATCAATGAAACGCTGGTCATTCACGTCCCAGAAATACGCCCCTTGTGCGCGCTTGACGAAGCGCGGCGTGCCGCCCACGGCCTTGAAGGCGCGCACAGGAGAGTTCACGCCCCCGGGAATCACGGCCTTGGCGCGTTCGAACAAGGGAAGGTTGAGATCAGTGTTTTGTTTCATGGGAAGGAAACCCGAAGCCTTCAAGGCTGGGTGGTTCGGTGGGGTCAGGGGTGTCGTCGTCGCTGTCGTCGGGTTCGGCCCAGAACATGCGGTCGGGAATGACATGGCCCATGCCGGGACGAAACCCCCCGTCAAGGCAATGGTCGAGGTAGCCCAGGGCTTCGTTGCAGGCCTCGCTCAGGTCGGTGCCGCAGGCCAGCAGGGCTGCCAGCGCCGCCGACAAGGTATCGCCCGCGCCGGCAAAAGTAGCGTCGAAAAGCTCGAATCGACTGGAGGAAATCACGGTCTCGGGCGATGCCAGCACGTTTTCGATGAATTGCTCGGGCAGCGGGATTCCCGTCACCAGCGTGTAGGGCACGCCCATCTCGGCGGCTGCGGCTGCGATGTCGCGTGGACCGGGGTTTCTGTCGCTGTTCCAGTCGGGCAGAAGCCAGCGCCACAGCGTGCTGTGGTTTCCAACCAACACCGTGGTCTGGGGAAGCAGGAGCTCGCGAAAAGCGTCCAGATATTGATCTATCAGGTCGTCTTGCCACCAGGAAAGGTTAGGCATGTAGCTAACCACGGGCAGGTCAGGGTAGTCCGCCGTCAACTCGGCAATGGCGCTGATGTTTTCGGGGCCACCCACAAAACCCACCTTGATAACTTGTACTGGAAGGTCTTCCAGTGCCGCCCGCGCCTGGTCAGTAACCGCCTCGTCGTCCAAGGAGAAATGGTCGAAAACCTCGGCCGTATCACGTATGTAGGCCCCAGTGACCACGGCCACCGGGTGCCCGCCCACCGATGCCACGGTGGTAATGTCGGCTGTCAGTCCACCAGTGCCGCTGGGATCGCTGGCATTGAAGAGCATCACGCAGACCGGGTTGACCTGGGGCTCGGCGTTGGGGGTCAGGCCGTCATCAGGGAGGAGGGGGGTCGGCTGGAGTGGCATGGGCCCGTTGCGGTGTGTGGGGTGGCGCAAAAGCGGCAACCAGCACAGGTGTCTGGATACAATCGTTGCATTCTATGTGAAGGCCCCTTAAGCTGTGACCGACTCATTGACTTGGATGTGTTTGCTCTGTGGTTGGATGTATGACGAGGCTCAGGGTTCGCCTGAGCACGGCATTCCGCCCGGTACGCCATGGGATCAGGTTCCTGCCGATTGGAACTGCCCCGAATGTGGCGCAGGCAAGGAAGTTTTCGAGATGGTCCAGATCTGAAGCGCAGCCTATGCCTGCGTTGTTTATTTTTCCCATCGGGAGCAGTGACAATTGACTACAACCGGCGCATCTTTCAAAGTTCTCGTCGTGGATGACAGCAATACCATTCGGCGGAGCGCGGAGATCTTTCTTAAGCAAGGTGGACACGAGGTTTTATTGGCAGACGATGGATTTGATGCGCTGGCCAAGGTCAACGATTACCATCCGCAGCTGATTTTTTGCGACATCCTCATGCCCAAACTTGATGGTTACCAGACGGTGGCCATCATCAAGCGCAATGCCCGTTTTGCAGATACACCCGTGGTGATGCTTTCATCCAAGGACGGTGTCTTTGACAAGGCGCGCGGGCGCATGGTGGGTTGTCAGGAATATCTCACCAAACCTTTTACCAAAGACCAGCTATTGCAAGCAGTGCAGCAGTTTGGCAATCCCGATCAAGGAGCGATGTAATGGCAATTCAGAAAGTACTGGTCGTGGATGATTCCAAGACCGAATTGATGTTCCTGACCGACCTGCTGCAGAAAAAAGGCATGCAGGTGCGCACGGCTGAAAACGCCGATGAAGCCTTTCGCCGTCTGGCCGAAGAAAAGCCGGACCTGATTCTCATGGACGTGGTCATGCCAGGCCAGAATGGTTTCCAGCTGACGCGCGCCATCTCGCGCGATCCGCTGTATGCCGATGTGCCCATCATCATGTGCACCAGCAAAAACCAGGAGACCGACCGTGTATGGGGCATGCGCCAGGGCGCGCGTGGCTACATCACCAAGCCGGTCGATGCAGCTGAGCTGCAAGCCAAGATCGATGCGCTGAACTGAAAGTCCGGCATCTTCTATGGCCAATCGCGAAGCACTAAGAGAGCTCCAGGTACGCCTCGCCAGTCGCCTTCAGGCGGCAAGGGAGGAGGGTTTGTCGGTTTCTTCCTGGCTGGCTGTAGAGTCCGCCGGGAAATACTACCTTCTGCCCCTGGGACATGCGGGTGAAATCTTTCCATGGACCGTGGTACAGCATGTGCCCTACACCCAAAAATGGTTCATGGGTGTGGCCAATCTGCGTGGAGGTCTCACGGGCGTGGTAGATCTGGCGGGCTTGCTGGGTGATGTGCCTGTGCGCACCGAGCAGGCATTGTCCGAATCCAGTCTGCTGGCCTTCAATGCCGCCCTCGAAGTGAATGCCGCTTTGTTGGTGGATCGCTTGGCGGGTCTGCGCAGTACGGACGCCTTTGTATCTTCCGAGTCGCCGGCCGAGGATGCCCCGGCCTTTTTTGGTACGACGTATATCGATTCCGACGGTAAGCGCTGGCAGGAGCTCAATTTGCAGGCCCTGTCTCAACACACCGCATTTTTGAGCATCAGTGCTTGAGTTCTTCTGTAAGGCTGTCCTATGTCTGTCGTCAAACAAGTTGGTAATCTGTTCAACCGTAAGCCTGCCGCTAGTGGTCCGTCTGCGGACCAGGATGCACTCTCCGTCGATGAGTTGCAAAATTATGCGGCGGATGGTTTGAATAGTGTGCAGGGAGACCCGGATGGCTATGCTTCTGCTGCAGCAGGCGCAGAGCGCTCCGAAGAAGATACTGACCTGATTTCGCTGCCAATGCTGGGGGAGGCAACTTCCGCCACGCACCAGCGGCGCTTGCTGATTCTTTTGGCGTTGGGGGTGGGGGTTCTGGCCCTGATCGCCTACTGGGTTTTGCAGCAGGCAGACCGGTCGGCCCAGCAGTTGACAGCTACAGGCCAATCGCTGATGCAATCCCAGCGGCTGGCCAAATCGGTGTCGCAGGCCTTGGTGGGAAGTCCACAGGCTTTCCCGGACGTGGTGGAGAGTTCGGGCGTGTTGGCCCGCAATGTGCGGGCACTCAATGCTGGCGATGCGGATCTGAACGTGCAGGCCCTGGGCGAGTCGTTCAAAACAGACCTGGATGCAGTGACGCCATTGATGGAGCGCGCAGAGAAAAATGCAAGCGTCGTGATGGGGCAGCAAAAAATCCTGACGCAGGTGGGCGATGCGCTGCGCACCATCAACCGTCAGTCCTCGGATTTGCTGGAAATCGCAGAGACCGTTTCGTCTCTCAAATTGCAGCAAAACGCCCCTGCGGCTGAAATTTCGGCTGCGGGCCAGCTTGTGATGTTGACCCAGCGTATCGGCAAGTCGGCAAACGAGTTCCAGACGGCAGAAGGCGTTAGTCCTGAAGCGGTGTTCCTGTTGGGTAAGGACTTGAACTCGTTCAAGGAAATTGCACAAGGATTGCTGGACGGCAGCCCTGAGTTGCGCCTGACCGCGACCAAGGATGCGCAAACCCGCGAGCAGCTCGCTGCCTTGATCAAGCTTTACGAAGACACCCGTAACCAGGCCAGCGCCATTCTGGGCAACCTGCAGGGCCTGGTTTCAGCGCGCGAGGCGCAGACAGCCATTCTGGGTGACAGCGAGCCGCTGCGCCGCCAGTTGGAGGGCTTGCAAGGCAAGCTCTCGGCACAGACGGGTATCGGTGCAGGCCAATTGGCGGCACTGGTGTTGGCCGGTCTTTTCGTGCTGTTGTGCGGTGTGGGTATTTCGCGTGTGCAGTTGCTTGACAGTCGCACCCGCCAGCAAGACGCTGAAGCGCAGCAAAAGGACGCACAGCGCCAGGAGCAGGAAGCCAAGCGCGTCAACGACGCCAATCAGGCCGCCATTTTGCGTCTCATGAACGAACTGCAGTCGGTCGCTGAGGGCGATCTGACGCAGGAAGCCACGGTGACCGAGGACATCACGGGCGCTATCGCCGACTCGGTGAACTACACGGTGGAAGAGTTGCGCCAACTGGTGGGCAGCGTGCAGAACACAGTAACCCGGGTGGCGCAGACCACTGCCATGGTGGACAACACGTCTACCGAACTGCTCGCGGCATCCACCGAGCAGCTGCGGGAAATTCGTGAAACCGGTCGCTCGGTGCTGGACATGGCCACCCGAATCAACGAGGTGTCTACCCAGGCGCAAGAATCCGCCACGGTGGCGCGCCAGTCGCTGCAAGCTGCTGATTCGGGTCTGCAGGCCGTGCAGAACGCCATCGGCGGTATGAACTCCATCCGTGACCAGATCCAGGATACCTCCAAGCGGATTAAGCGCCTGGGTGAGTCATCGCAGGAGATTGGAGAAATCACCGAGCTGATTTCCGACATTACCGAGCAGACGAACGTGCTGGCCCTGAACGCCGCTATTCAGGCGGCATCTGCTGGTGAAGCCGGCCGTGGCTTCTCGGTGGTGGCTGAGGAAGTGCAGCGACTGGCCGAGCGCTCTGCAGACGCTACGCGCCAGATTTCGGCGCTCGTGAAGGCGATTCAGACCGACACACAGGATGCCGTGGCCGCTATGGAACGTTCTACGCAGGGTGTGGTGGAAGGGGCTCGCTTGTCTGACAGCGCGGGTACCGCTCTGACCGAAATTGACCGTGTGTCGCGTCGCCTCGCAGAACTGATTGAGCAGATTTCGTCCTCCACGTCGCGTGAAGCCACGATGGCCAATGAAGTGGCGGACAACATTCAGCACATTTTTGCGGTGACCGAGCAGACCGGTGAGGGTACGCGTGCTACGGCGCAGCAGGTGCGCGAACTCTCCACGATGGCTGAGGAACTGCGCCAGTCTGTGGCCCGGTTCAAGATTGCCTGACGTACCGAACAACAAACGGGCTCTGTGCAGCCGGGAACGAATCCATGTCATCTACTGATGCCGTCAACGCACCACATGTCGAAGGAGGTTCTGGCGAACAGGACCTGGGACCGCTGGCATGGGTGCTCGAGGAATTGCGCAAATCCCTGGACGGGGCCGTCAAGGCACTACGTCGCTTCGTGCACGATGCCGATCTGGCGCGCGAATCAGATATCGCCACCTTGGATGTGGGTACTTTGCGCATTGCTCGCCAGCAGTTGCACCAGGCCAGCGGCGCACTCGAAATGGTGGGCATGGCGTCCCCTGCGCTTGTGCTCCGGGCCATGGAGTCTGCCGTCCAGAAATTCGTGCAACGTCCCGAGTTGTGCACCGACGATGCGGCGGGTGCTTTGGAGCGCGCCAGTTTTGCATTGAGTGAGTACCTGGAAAGCGTGCTGGCTGGCAAGGCCACCTCATCGGTAGCCCTGTTTCCGCAATACCGTGATGTACAGGCATTGACAGGCGCCGAGCGCGTTCATCCGGCCGATCTGTGGCCCGTCGAGAGGCGTTTTCGTGAGCCCGATATCGAGGTGACCGCAGCACCGCTGGCTTATGGCCCGCCCGCTCGGGCACGCCTTGACCAAGCGGTTCTGAAAATTGTCAAGGACGCCGATTTTGATGCGGCCCATGAATTGCGCGACATTGCACTCGGATTTGTTGCAAGTCAGACCGATCGCCAGTCCCGTGCGTTCTGGAAAATCTGCGCTGGCTATTTCGAGGCTTTTGGCAGCGGGTTGTTTGCCTCGGATGTCTACGCCAAACGGGTGGCCTCGCGCATCCTCATGCAGTACGCTACCTTGGCCCGCGGCGACGCAGGTATTGCGGATAGGTTGGTGCAGGATTTGCTGTTCTTCTGTTCGCAGGCGCAGCCTTCTGACAGTGACAAGGTTCCCTATCTGCGTGCGGCGCGCAAAGCATTCGACTTGGATCGCGCGGCGCCGGTGGATTACGAAGCACGCCGGTTTGGCCGATTCGATCCCGCCGTTCTGGCCCAGGCGCGTAAGCGCATTTCGGCAGCGGCAGAAACCTGGTCAGCATTGGCCGGGGGAGATCGCAACAAGCTCAAGCCCGCAGCAGACCAGTTCAGTCTGGTGTGCGACTCCTTGCGCAAGCTGCACCGTAACAGTGAAAGCTTGGCCCAGGCGCTGACGCGAGCGCTCGAATCGACAACCCGGGCTGGCGAACCTCCCTCGGCTGCACTGGCCATGGAAGTGGCTACATCCGTGTTGTACCTGCAGGCAGCTCTGGAAGAAACGGATACGGCGGAAGAACAGATGGTTGCCCGGGCCAAGCGGCTGGCCGATCGTCTGGACCATGTTACGGCAGGCGGTGAACCGGATCCGCTCGAGCCCTGGATGGAAGAGCTGTACCGGCGCGTCAGCGACAACCAGACCATGGGCAGTGTGGTGGGTGAATTGCGATCCACGCTGGGCGAGGCCGAGCGTGCTATGGATCAGTTCTTCCGCAACCCGGAAGATGTATCGCCGCTGACTTCCGTGCCGGGGCGTTTGGCCCAAATGCGCGGAGTGCTGTCGGTGCTGGGCCTGGACCAGGCTTCGCTCGCCGTGTTGCGCATGCGCGAAGCCGTCGAGCGCCTGTTGGTGAACGATGTCGGTTCGGAGGAAGAGCGCAAGCAGACCTTTGAGAAGCTGGGCAACAGCCTGGGGGCCTTGGGCTTCCTGATCGACATGCTGAGTTACCAGCGTGCCATGGCACGCAAACTCTTTGTCTATGACGAAGAACTGGGCGAACTGCGCATTCTGATGGGCCGTACCCGCGCCCGGGCGGCCGACCAGGCCGAAAACCCGGAAGAAGTGGAACACAAGATCGAGGAACGCGCCGCTGTGCCGCTGCCTGATGTGGTGCCGCGCGATTCGCTCTATTCCAACGCACCAGCTGTGGTGCCGCCGACAGCCCCCGTGGAATCGGTGCCGGCAGAGGTCGATCCGTTGGAGATCGACATGCTTGCAACCCTCACGTTGGATGCATCGGTTGCGCCTGAT
>JAUYGP010000206.1 GCA_030690515.1 Giesbergeria sp. | reverse complement strand
CGAATTCACCCTCAAGACCTTTGTGGCCGTGCTGCTGCTGTCCTTGCTGACCGAACTGCAATCGCAGTTTCTGCAGTTTGCCCGCATTGAGCCGCTGTATGCCGCCATTGCCGGCGGGCTGATTACGGGCACGGGTTTTCTGGCGCTGTTTCGCCACCGCTGCAGCCTGGGGGGCGTGGGCATTGCCGCCCTGTACCTGCAAGATCGCTACGGCTGGCGCGCGGGCAAGGTGCAAATGGCGGTGGACTGCTGCATCGTGCTGCTGGCCCTGTGGACGGTGGAGCCCGTGCGCGTAGCCTGGTCCATTGTGGGTGCCGTGGCGCTGAACCTGGTGTTGGCGATGAACCACCGCCCCGGGCGCTACATGGCGACCTGAGCGATGGGCAAACGGTGGGTCACGGAACCTTTGGCGCGTTGTCGCACTCAGTTGTCGATGCGTCTCATGGGTTCTGTGGTGATCATGCTTGTGCTGGTCTTGCGCGGCCTCGTGGGCACCGCCATGGCTTTTGAGGCCGTGCCCTGCCAGCCTGTACAGGCCCAGCACAGCGGCATCGATTCACCCCACCCCACCATGGCGCTGCCTGCACCCCAGGCCAGTGACTGCAGTGAACCCATGGGGTCGGTGGGAAATATTTGCGAAAGCGCTGCGCTGGATGCGTGCTCGCCCCTGGGGCATGGCCCTGCCTGCCAGTCGTGCGGTGCCGGTTATTCGGCGCCCTGGGCGCCTGTTGCGCTGCTGTCGTGGCCAACCGCGCAGGGCAACGCCGCCCTGCGGCCCCCAGACGCTGCCTGGTTTGCCAGCGTGCCTGTGGTACCCGCCTTCAAGCCGCCTATTGCCTGACTCTTGCGCCCGCCAGGGCATGCCTTGCGTCGCACTTCGATTGAATAATTTGATAGCTGCTTGCGCAATATTGATAAGCGTTTGAGCCACTTTTGTTTCTATTTTTCCGGCGTTCGATGCCACGATCGGCACACCCTGCCCCAGAATCGTCCCATCGACCGCAGCCATTGAAAGAACTTTCCATGACTACCCCGTTCACCCTGTCCCCCCTTCGTGCTCACCGCAGTGGCCTGCAGCGCCGCCATCTGCTGGCGGGCCTGCCTGCGCTGGCGGCGGCGCTGGCCGCGCCGCGCCTGGTGCGTGCAGCCCCGGCAACGCCCGTTGAAATCTGGAAAGACCCCAGCTGCGGCTGCTGTCATGACTGGATCACCCATATGGAAGCGAATGGCTTTCACTTCACTGTCCACGACACCGGCAACAACGCCGTGCGCGCCCGCCTGGGCCTGCCGCAAAAGCTGGGTTCGTGCCATACCGCCCTGGTGGGTGGCTACGTCATCGAGGGCCATGTACCCGCCGCCGATGTGCGTGCGCTGCTGCA
>JAUYGP010000202.1 GCA_030690515.1 Giesbergeria sp. | reverse complement strand
GGCAGCAGGTGGTGGAACTGGTAGACAAAGCCCAGGTACTCGTTGCGCAACCGCCCTTGCTCGGCAGCCGATCGCTGTGCCAGGTCCTGGCCATGCAGGTGCACGCTGCCCGACGTGGGCGCATCGAGTGCGCCCATCAGGTGCAAGAGCGTGCTCTTGCCCGAGCCCGAGGCGCCCACAATGGCCAGCGTCTCGCCCGCTGAGACTTGAAGGTCCACGCCCTGCAGCACGGTCACATCGAGGCGCCCCTCGGTGAAGCGCTTGGTCAGGCCCCGGGCCTGCAGCACCACTTTGCGCACATTCACACCGTGCGCAGAGGATACAGCCGAGCCGCCGCCGCCGGGCTCGCTTCCGGAGGCGGCGAGCGCCCCCTCGGGGGGCAGCGAGGACACATCAGTGCCGAGCGTGGGGGTCACATTACTCATAGCGCAAGGCCTCGGCGGGGTTGACGCGGCTGGCGCGCCAGCTGGGGTACAGCGTGGCCACGAAGGACAGCACCAGCGAGATCACGCCGATGGGCACGATGTCGGCAGGCTGCGGGTCGCTGGGCATGCGGCTGATGAGGTAAATGTCTTTGGGCAAGAAACTGGCGCTGAGCAGCCGCTCGATGGCCGGCACGATCACGTCGATGTTGACCGCGATGGACAGGCCCAGCAGCAACCCCGCCAGCGTGCCGATCACGCCCACCATGGCGCCCTGCACCACAAAAATGCCCATGATGCTGCGCGGGCTGGCGCCCAGGGTGCGCAGGATGGCGATGTCGGCGCGCTTGTCCTGCACGGTCATCACCAGGGTGGAGACCAGGTTGAACGCCGCCACCGCCACGATGAGCGTGAGGATGATGAACATCATGCGTTTTTCGAGCTGCACGGCAGCAAACCAGGTGCGGTTTTGCTGCGTCCAGTCGCGGATCAGCAGATCACCGCTCAGGCTGGAGGCCAGCTCCTGCGCCACGGTGCGCGCCTGGTGCAGGTTGCGCAGTTTCAGGCGGATGCCGGTGGGGCCTTCGAGGCGAAAGATGCGCTGCGCATCCTCGTGGTGCAGCAGCACCAGGGTCGAGTCGTATTCGTAGTGGCCCGAATCAAAAGTCCCGGCGACCTGCATCTGCTTGATGCGGGGCACCACACCGGCCGGTGTGACCTGGCCCGCCGGCGCAATGAGCGTGACCACATCGCCCGTGCGCACGCCCAGCATGCGTGCCAGCTCGCCGCCCAGCACCACGCGAAATTCGCCCGGCACCAGATGGCGCAATACCTCCCCCTGGCTGCCCGCCACCAGATCGGTGACCTCGGGCTCCAGCGCCGGATCGATACCGCGCACCAGCGCACCCTTCATATCCTCGCCGCGCGCCAGCAGGGCCTGGGCAGACACGAACGGCGCCGCACCGATCACTTGCGGGTTGCGCCGCGCTTCTTGCATGGTGAGATTCGGGTCGGCCATGGCCGCACCACCGGGCGCAAAAATTTCGATGTGCGAGACGACGCTGAGCATGCGGTCGCGCACTTCTTTCTGAAAGCCGTTCATCACCGACAGCACGATGATGAGCGCCGCCACCCCCAGCGCAATGCCCAGCATGGACACGCCCGAGATGAACGAGATGAAGCCATTGCGCCGCGTGGCGCGCCCGGCGCGGGTGTAGCGCCAACCCAGGGCCAGTTCGTAAGGGATTTGCATGAGTGCGCGATTGTGGCATCCCGCAAAATACCCGGTATGTCAGACATCCTCCATTTGCTCATTCCCTATGCCGCCTGCTCGTCACCCGGCAGCCAGCAGGCCCTGCAGGGGTTGCAGCTTGCGCACCTGGACCGGCTCATCGCCCGCCTGGTGCCGCTGGAGGGCGATGTGGGCGACGACGAAACCCTCTCGGCCCCGCACGAACGCGCCCTGGCCCGGGCGCTGGGCCTGCCGGGCGGCGCGGGCCGCATCCCCTGGGCCGCGTGGCACCTGCACCAGCAAGGCCGCGCGCAAGAAGCTGTGCACAGCGCATGGGCCTTTGTCACGCCCTGCCACTGGCAGGTGCGCACCGACCATGTCACGCTGGACGATCCGGCCGAGCTGGGGCTAAGTGAAGAAGCATCGCGCGCGCTGCTGGCCATCATGGCGCCCTGGTTCGAGGGCGACGGCATCACCCTGCACTATGACCAACCCACCCGTTGGCTGGCGCAAGGCGAACTGCTGGCTGACCTGCCCACCGCCACGCCCGAGCGCGTGCTGCGCCGCGATGTCTCGCACTGGCTGCCGGGCTCGCACAAAAGCCACCCGCTGCGCCGTTTGCACAGCGAGATGCAGATGCTGCTCTATACCCACGCCTTCAACGACAAGCGCGAGGCCGCACGCCAGCGCCCTGTCAACGCTTTCTGGCTGCATGGCGCCGGGCGGCTGGACCACACCCCGGCTCCCACCGGCCCCGCCCCCGTGGTCGAGGCGGGATTACAAGACGCCGCGCTGCGCGAAGACTGGGCCGCCTGGGCCAGCGCCTGGCAGGCGCTGGATGCGGGCGCACTGGCCCACCTCGACGCCCATGTCGCCCGTGGCGGCGCGGCCCAGCTCACGCTGTGCGGTGACCGCAGCACGCTGGCCTGGCATACGGCACCACGCACGGTGGGCCAGAAAATTCAAAGGTTTTTCAGGCCCCAGCGCTTTACAGACGTGCGCGAACAGCTATGAAAATCATAGCTAGAGACATCCCGCCCCGCGCTGCCTGGGCGCTGGAGCAAGCGGGCCTCCACCCCTTGCTGGCGCGCCTGTACGCCGCACGCGGCGTGACCACCCGCGACGAGCTGGACGATGGCCTGGCCCGCCTGCTGCCCCCTGCGGGCCTGCAGGGCGTACAGGCGGCCGCCCGCTTGCTGGCCGACGCCCTGGCGCAAGACCGTCGCCTGTGCATCGTGGCCGACTACGACTGCGACGGCGCCACCGCCTGCGCCGTGGCGGTGCGCGGCCTGCGCCTGCTGGGCGCACGCCATGTGGACTACCTGGTGCCCGACCGCGTCATCGATGGCTACGGGCTGACCCCGCCGATCTCGCGGCGCGTGAAGGAGCGCGGCGCTGACGTGCTCATCACCGTGGACAACGGCATAGCCAGTTGCGAAGGCGTGGCCGAGGCCCGGGCGCTGGGCCTGACGGTCGTCGTGACCGACCACCACCTGCCCGGCCCCGAGCTGCCAGCGGCCGACGCCATCGTCAACCCCAACCAGCCCGGCTGCACCTTCGAGAGCAAGTCCATGGCCGGTGTGGGCGTGATGTTCTATGTGCTGCTGGCGCTGCGCTCCGAGCTGCGCGCGCGCGGCCTTTTTGACATGGCCAGCCAACCTAAGCTCGACCCGCTGCTGCCGCTGGTGGCCCTGGGCACCGTGGCCGACGTGGTGCGCCTGGACACCAACAACCGCCGCCTGGTAGCGCAGGGCCTCAAGCGCATCCGCGCCGGCCAGATGCCCGCAGGCATTGCGGCGCTGCTGCGCGTGGCCGGACGCCAGCCCGCCATGGCCGCCACCTTCGACTTTGGCTTTGCGCTGGGGCCGCGCATCAACGCGGCGGGGCGCCTGGCCGACATGACGCTGGGCATCGAATGCCTGCTGACCGACGACGCTGCCCGCGCCGATGCGCTGGCGCACCAGCTCGACGCCATCAACCGGGAACGCCGCGAGATCGAAACCGGCATGCGCGAGCAGGCCCAATTGATGGCCGAAAACCTGTTCGAGGAAGGCGCCGAACCGCCTCCCGCCATCAGCGTGTTCGACCCCGACTTCCACGAGGGCGTGGTCGGCATCGTGGCCAGCCGCATCAAAGACAAGCTGCACCGCCCCACCTTCGTTTTTGCCGCCAGCGGCGCGCCCGGCAAAGCGCACGAGCTCAAGGGATCGGGCCGCTCCATCCCCGGTTTTCACCTGCGCGACGCGCTCGACCTGGTGTCCAAGCGCCACCCCGGCGTGCTGCTGCGTTTTGGCGGCCACGCCATGGCGGCGGGCTGCACCGTGCCCGAGGACCGGTTCGAGGTGTTCGAGCAGGCGCTGGCCCAGGTCGCCCGCGAATGGCTGGACGCCGCCACGCTCACACGCCGGCTGGAGACCGACGGCCCCCTGGCACCCGAATACCGCCGCACCGACCTGGTGGACACACTGCACCGCGAGGTCTGGGGCCAGGGCTTCGCACCACCCACCTTCAGCGAGGAGGTCGAGGTGCTGAGCCAGCGCCTGGTGGGTGAGCGCCACCTCTCACTCAAACTGCGCCACCAGGGCACGCCGGTGGACGGCATCTGGTTCGGCCACACCGACCCCCTGCCCGCCCGTGTGCTGCTGGCCTTCCGCCTCGACGTGAACGAGTGGAAGGGCGAACGCAAGGTGCAGTTTTTGGTGGAGGGCGCGCAATTGACGTGACCCCCCTGTGGCGCTGCGCGCCTTCCCCCAGAGGGGGACGCCGCCAACGCGGCGGGGCGGCCCTTGCGCGGCGGCCGCTGGCCTGGACCGCGCCAATGTCAGGCCCTGCTGGTAAAGCCCAGGCCGGAGGAAAACCGGGACACCCTCAGATGCAGGCGCTCAGTGGCCGGCCTTGGCAGCCGCGTGCGTGGCGCTGAGCAGGCGATCGGTCAGGGCAATGGCCAATGCGCTCATCAGGAAGACCACATGGATGATGGTCTGCCACATCAGCACCTTGGTGTCGTAGTTGCCCGCGTTGATGAAGGTTTTGAGCAGGTGGATGGAACTGATGCCGATGATGGCCATGGCCAGCTTGACCTTGAGCACCGAGGCATTCACATGGCTGAGCCATTCCGGCTGGTCGGGGTGGCTTTCCAGGTTCATGCGGCTGACAAAGGTTTCATAGCCACCCACGATCACCATGATGAGCAGGTTGGAGATCATCACCACGTCGATCAGCGCCAGCACCACCAGCATGATGATGGTTTCGTTCAGGCTGGTGATCTGCACGTCGGTTTTGTAGCCAATGCTGGTGATCAGGGCCTGCAGGGCCTTCTCGCTGCCAAAGGCGGCCTCCAGCAGGTGCACCAGTTCCACCCAGAAATGGAACACGTACACAGCCTGTGCGGCGATCAGCCCCAAGTACAGCGGCAGTTGCAGCCAGCGGCTGGCAAAGATCAGGGAAGGCAGCGGACGCAGCGCGACGGGGCTAGAGGGAGGCAAGGACATAGTAGACAAAAAAAGTGCGGGGCGCCGATTGTAGAAGCGGCGGCGCCTGCAGCGCACACGGGCCCATCGGCAAGAATCAATGCCAAATATGACTCAAGCGCTTATCTATAAAGCGCTGATAGCTATCAATCAAAGAGCAAAAATAGGGGAACCTGCAGGACTGTGCGCCTGCAGGTTCCCGTGGGCGCACCGATGTCAGAAGCTTTCCCAGTCGTCATCCCCACCCTGCGCGGCCTTGCGCGCTGGTGGCGCTGCGGCAATGCGGGGGGCGGGGGCCGATGCGGCCGCCTTTTTGGCGGGGCCCGCCACCGCAGACTTGGCCACACGCGCCGGGGCAGCCACCTGCCTTGGCGCCGAGGACGCCGCCACCTTCGCAGCCGGTGGCGGAGGGGGTGCTGCACGCCGCGGCGCGGCCGGTGCACGGGCGGGCATGGCACCCACGTTGAACACGGCAATCACGTCAGCCAGGTGCTGGGCCTGGTCGCGCATCGATGCCGCAGCAGCCGTGGACTCTTCCACCAGCGCGGCATTCTGCTGGGTCATCTGATCGAGGTGCGTCACGGCCTGGTTGACCTGCGCAATGCCGTCGCGCTGCTCGGTGGACGATGCCGTTATTTCGCCAATCAGGTCGCTCACGCGCTGCACGCTGGCGACGATCTCGGTCATGCTCTGCCCGGCCTCTGCCACCTGCTGAGAGCCGGTTTCCACGTTGTCCACCGAAGCGCTGATGAGTGCCTTGATTTCCTTGGCGGCCTCGGCGCTGCGCCCGGCCAGATTGCGCACCTCGCTGGCCACCACGGCAAAGCCCCGGCCCTGCTCCCCGGCACGGGCGGCTTCCACGGCGGCATTGAGCGCCAGGATATTGGTCTGGAAGGCAATGCTGTCGATGACCCCGATGATGTCGGCAATCTTGCGTGAGCTGTGGGTGATCTCCTGCATGCTCGCCACCACCTGACCCACTACTTGGCCACCACGCGCCGCCGCCTGGGCGGCCGTGCCTGCCAACTGGTTGGCCTGGCGGGCTGTGTCGGCCGACTGGGTGACGGTGGCGGTCAGCTCCTCCATGCTGGCGGCGGTTTGCTCCAGGTTCGAGGCGGTCTGTTCCGTGCGAGCCGAAAGGTCATGGTTGCCATTGGCGATCTCCACCGAAGCGGAGGACACCGCATCCACGCCCATGCGCACCTCGCCCACCACGCCGCGCAGCCGCTCCGCCATGCTGGAGAGCGAACGCAGCATGTCGCCCAGTTCATCCTTGCGTGAGGATTGCAGTTCACGCGTGAGGTCTCCCGCCGCGATGGCATCAGCCAGGGTCACGGCCTGGCCCAGCGGCACGGTAATGGAGTGCACCAGCTTCCAGGCCAATAGCAAAAAGAGACCCATCAGCACAGCGGCAGCCACCAGCCCCTGGATGGCATACGAGGTTCGCTGGTCGCTGGCTGCGGCACGCACCGTGTCGCGGCGCAGCTGCAGCATCGAAACGAAATCATCCTGTGCCTTGAGGTAAGTGGTGATCAGCGGCGTGAACTGCTCGTCGGCAAAGCGCTGCGTTTCCACCACGTCTCCAGCCCCCTTGAGTTCCCATGTCTTGGCCGTGGCGGCCAGAACCGCCTTGCGCGCGGCAAGCACTTTGTCAATCGCCGCCTTCTCTTCAGGCGCTGTCGCTTCGGCCACGATCTTTTCCTGGATCTTGGTAATGTCCCCAATGATCGCCTTGACCTTGGCGTTGTACTGCTCTGCCAGCACCGAGTCCGAGGTCACCGCAGCACCCATGACCATGTTGACGGCCGTTTCCGTGCCGCCGCGCCAGCGCAGGGCCATGGAAATACGTTCTTCGATGTTGATCACGCCATCCATGGCGCTGGCCATGGATGTATTGGCTCGGTACTGCTGAAATCCGGAGATCGCCAGCATGGCAAGCATCAGAACCAGAAAGGCTCCCCACAGCTTGCGCGAGACACTGATATTGTCGAGTTGCATGTATTTTTCCAAAAATTTCCGATGACTTAGGAAATGTCGCATAAATCCGGCGATAGAAACATCCGGTGACATCCCGATACCCACGCTCTCATGCGGCAGTGCCTGCACGCTGGCTCTCCCACCGGGACAAACCCGTAGAATGAAAAAGTGACTACCTACACCAACCCCGACCTGCACTGCCACTCCGTCGTCTCCGACGGCACCCTCACGCCCGAGGTGCTGGCGGCCCGGGCGAAGGCTAACGGGGTGGATTTGTGGGCCCTGACCGACCACGACGAAGTGGGCGGACAGCAGCGAGCCGCCGCCGCCGCGCAGGCGCAAGGCATGGCCTACCTCACCGGCGTAGAAATTTCGGTCACCTTTGCCCACACCACGGTGCATATCGTGGGCCTGGGCTTTGACGCCAGCAACGCTGCGCTGGTGCAGGGGCTGGAGCGCACCCGTGG
>JAUYGP010000200.1 GCA_030690515.1 Giesbergeria sp. | reverse complement strand
CGGTCGATCGTGCCGAGGCCACGGCACCGCGCATTGGCGAATGGATGAGCGGCCTGTGGCATGCCGATGTACAGGCCCATCTGGCGCGCAACCGCGCGCAACTGGCAGAACTGCAAAGCGGGGTTTCCCATGTTGAAGCTTGAACCCCGGCCCCAGGCCTCGCGCCTGTGGACCTATGGCTCGCCGGTGCTGGCGCTGTGCGTCACGGTGCTGATCGGCGTGGCGCTGTTCACCCTGCTGGGCAAAGACCCGGTGCGTGGGCTGCAGATCTTTTTCTGGGAACCCGTGCGCTCGCAGTACGCGCTGGGCGAACTCATGGTCAAGGCCACGCCGCTGCTGCTGATTGCGCTGGGCCTGGCGGTGTGCTTTCGCTCCAACGTCTGGAACATCGGTGCCGAGGGCCAGTTTGTGATGGGCGCCATCGCTGCAGGCGGCGTGGCATTGCTGGCCAACAAGGACACGGGTGGCTGGATCGTGCCCGCGCTGCTGCTGGCCGGGGTGCTGGGCGGCATGGTGTGGGCGGGGCTCACCGCCTTGTTGCGCGACCGCTTTAACGCCAGTGAAATTTTGGTCAGCCTGATGCTGGTCTATGTGGCCACGCTGCTGCTGAGCTTTCTGGTGTTCGGCCCCTGGAAAGACCCCATGGGCTACAACTTTCCGCAGACGCGCACGTTTGAGAAAGTGACGCAGATCCCGCGCCTGATGGCAGGCTCGCGTATGCATATCGGCCTGTACATTGCGCTGGCCAGTGCCGCGGCGCTGTGGGTTTTTCTGTTTCGCTCGCGCGCCGGGTTTGCACAGCAGGTGGGCGGGCTGGCGCCTGCTGCAGCCCGCTATGCCGGATTTTCGTCGCGCCGTGCGTTGTGGACAGCACTGCTGATCTCGGGCGGCGCCGCCGGGCTGGCGGGGGCGCTGGAAGTGGCCGGGCCGATCGGCCAGCTCACGCCCTATGTGCCTGCAGGCTACGGTTTTGCTGCCATCATCGTGGCCTTTGTGGGGCGTCTGCATCCCGTAGGCATGGTGTTTTCGGCCATCCTCATGAGCATGTTCTACATCGGCGGCGAGTTGGCGCAGTCGCGCCTGGGCTTGCCCAAGTCGCTCACTGGCGTGTTCCAGGGTTTGTTGCTGTTCTCGCTGCTGGCCTGCGACACCCTGATTGCCTACCGCGTGCGCTGGGTGCGCGCCAGCGGCGCAAAGGCAGGAGCCTGATATGGAATCCTACGCACTCCTCATCGGAGCCACGCTCAGCGCGGGTACCGTGCTGGCCATTGCGGCGCTGGGCCTGCTCATCAACGAAAAAGCCGGTATCGTCAACCTGGGCGCCGAGGGCATGATGCTGTGCGCCGCCATAGCGGGCTTTGCCGCCGTGGTGCATACGGGCAATATCTGGCTGGGTTTTGCGGCCGGCATGGCTGCGGGCGCGGTGCTTGCGGCTATTTTTGGCTGGCTGGTGATTTGGCTGGGTACCAACCAGTACGCCACGGGGCTGGCCTTGAGCCTGTTCGGCACCGGTTTTTCGGCGTTTGCCGGCATCAGCTATGTGCAGGCCAAGTTGCCCGAACTCCCTAAATACCCGCTGCCCTGGCTCAGCGACCTGCCCTTGCTGGGCCCGGCCCTGTTCCGCCAGCACCCCATGGTCTATCTCTCCATCGCCTTCGCGGGCGCGCTGGTGTGGTTTCTCTACCGCACACGCGCCGGGCTGGTGCTGCGTTCGGTGGGCGAGTCGCCCCAGTCTGCACACGCGCTGGGCTACCCGGTGCGCCGTATCCGTTTGGCCGCCGTCGTGGCTGGTGGGGCGCTGTGCGGTTTGTCCGGGGCCTACATTTCGACCGTGTACACGCCGCTGTGGGTCGAAGGCATGGTGGCCGGGCGCGGCTGGATTGCGCTGGCGCTGACCACTTTTGCCACCTGGCGCCCCGCGCGCGTGCTGCTGGGGGCCTACCTGTTCGGCGGTGTGACCATGCTGCAGTTTCATCTGCAGGCCACGGGTGTGCAGGTGGCCAGCCAGTGGCTGAGCATGCTGCCCTATCTCTCTACGATCCTGGTGCTGGCGCTCATCTCGCGCAATCCGCAGTGGATCCGCGTGAACATGCCGGCATCGCTGGGCAAACCTTTCCATCCCGGCTCATAATGGCCGTTTTTCCTGTCCCCAACTCTCCCCCAGAAGGAACCGACATGACCGATTTGCACAAACGCACTCTGCTGAAAGTGGCCGCGATGTCCGCCGTAGCCGCCGCCGCACTCGTGGGCTGTGGCAAGAAGGAAGAGCCCGCTCCGGCCCCCGTCCCCGCACCTGCGCCGGTCACCGAAGCCCCGGCGCCCAAGCCCGAGCCGCTCAAGATTGCGTTTGCCTATGTCGGCCCTGTGGGCGACGGCGGTTGGTCGTATGCCCATGACAACGGACGCAAGGCCCTGGAAAAGGAATTTGGCGACAAAGTGGTCACCAGCTTCGTGGAAAGCGTGCCCGAGTCGGCCGACGCCGAGCGCGTGCTGCGCGACATGGCAGGCCAGGGCAACAAGCTGATTTTTGGCACAACGTTCGGCTACATGGAATCCATGCTCAAGGTGGCTGCGGACAACCCAGGCATCAAGTTCGAGCACGCCACCGGCTACAAGACCGCCGAGAATATGCGCACCTATGACAGCCGCACCTACGAAGGCGCGTACATGGCGGGCGTGATCGCCGGTGCCATGACCAAGACCAATACCCTGGGCGTGGTGGGTTCGGTGCCAATTCCTGAGGTGCTGCGCAACATCAACAGCTTCACGCTGGGTGCGCAAAGCGTGAACCCCAAGATCAAGACCAAGGTCGTCTGGGTGAACGAATGGTTCAGCCCCCCCAAGGAAACCGAGGCCGCCACGTCGCTGATCAATGGTGGCGCCGACGTGCTGTTCCAGAACACCGATTCGCCCGCTGTACTGAAAACGGCACAGGAAAAGGGCAAGCGCGCCTTCGGCTGGGATTCCGACATGACAGCCTATGGCCCCAAGGCCCACTTGGCATCGGCTGTGATCAACTGGGGCCCGTATTACATCAAGGCCACCAAGGACGCACTCGATGGCACCTGGGCCACCGGCCAGGCCTGGTGGGGCGTGAAGGAAGGCGCGATCGACATCGTGTCCATCGCCGAAGACGTGCCTGCAGAGATCAAGGCCAAGGTCGAAGAAGTCAAGAAGGGCTTGGCCGATGGCTCTTTCAGCATCTGGAAGGGTCCGATCCTGGGGCAGGACGGTAAGCCGGTGCTGGACAAGGACGTTGTGGCCGACGACAAGTTCCTCGGAGGCGTCAACTTCTACGTCAAGGGCGTGGAAGGCAAGGTTCCTGGCGGCGACAAGAAGTAATCCCCGCGCCTGCGCGTCGAGCCAAAGGGCCGCCCGTGGGCGGCCCTTTTCAATGGAAGGAAAGCTCTCATGTTCAAGGTTCCCCCTCTGTCCGCCAAGCGTCTAGCGGTGCTGCTGCGCGCCATGCCCAAAGCCGAGCTGCACATCCACATCGAGGGCTCGCTAGAGCCTGAACTCATTTTTGCCTTGGCGCAGCGCAACGATGTGCGCCTGCCCTATGACAGTGTCGAGGCGCTGCGCAGCGCCTACGCTTTCGACAACTTGCAGAGCTTTCTCGACAT
>JAUYGP010000196.1 GCA_030690515.1 Giesbergeria sp. | reverse complement strand
GGCAGCCCGCCGCCAGAGCCCACATCCAGCAGGCGCACCGGCGCCACCAAACCCGCCTGCGCCACATGCCGTTGCAGCGGCAGCACAGCGGCCAGGCTATCGAGCAGGTGGTGCGTCAGCATCTCTTCGGGGTCGCGCACGGCGGTCAGGTTGTAGACCTTGTTCCATTTCTGCAGCAAGACCAAAAAATCCATCAACAGCGTGAGCTGCGCGGCCTCCAGTGCCAACCCCAAGGCCTCGGCACCCGTCTGCAGTCGGTTTTGCAATGCGTCGTTCATGCCGTCACCTCGCCATCCGACTCACCCGACTGTGCTTGGGCAAACCCCTTGGGAGCACCTTTTTTAAGATGCACCATCAACAACGAGATCGCTGCTGGGGTGATGCCGGTGAGGCGCGATGCATGGCCCAGCGTTTCGGGCCGCTGGCGGCTGAGGACCTGACGCGCTTCGATACTCAGGGCCGTCACCTGCATGTAGTCGAGATCGACCGGCAGACGCAGCTTCTCGAAATGTGCTGCACGCTCCACCTCGCCCTTCTGGCGATCGATGTAGCCTGAATACTTGGCGGCGATCTCCACCTGCTCCACCACAGACTCACTCAACGCGCCCAGTGTTTCACGTGAAACATCAGACGATGCGTGCTTACCGCCGTCGAGCGACATCAGGTTGGCATAGCCCACATCAGGCCTGCGCAACAACTCGAACAGGTTGTACTCATGCTCAATGCTTTTACCCAGCACCCGCTCAGACTCTGCCGCAGGCAGGTTGCGCGGATTCACCCAGGTGGCCTTGAGGCGCTCGGTCTCAAGCACTACGGCATCGCGCTTGCGGCTGAAAGCATCCCAGCGCGCATCATCCACCAGCCCCATACGCCGCCCCGCGTCAGTGAGGCGCATGTCGGCATTGTCTTCACGCAATTGCAGCCGAAACTCTGCCCGGCTGGTGAACATGCGGTAGGGCTCGGTCACGCCCTTGTTAATAAGGTCATCCACCAGCACACCGAGGTAGGCCTCATCACGCCCCGGCAGCCAGGCCGCCTCGCCCCGGCATTGCAGCGCAGCGTTGGTACCGGCAAACAAGCCCTGGGCAGCGGCCTCTTCGTAGCCCGTGGTGCCATTGATCTGGCCTGCAAAAAACAGGCCCTGGATCTGCCGCGTCTCGAAGCTGCTCTTGAGCGCGCGCGGGTCAAAGTAGTCGTACTCAATGGCGTAGCCGGGCCGCAGGATGTGCGCGTTCTCCAGCCCCGGCATGCTGCGCACCAGTGCGTACTGGATGTCGAACGGCAGGCTGGTGCTGATGCCGTTGGGGTAGAACTCGTGGGTCGTCAGGCCTTCAGGCTCCAGAAAAATCTGGTGGCTGTCCTTGTCGGCAAAACGGTTGATCTTGTCTTCCACGCTCGGGCAATAGCGCGGGCCCACGCCCTCGATCTTTCCGGTGAACATGGGGCTACGGTCAAAGCCGCTGCGGATGATGTCGTGCGTGCGCTCGTTGGTGTGGGTGATCCAGCAGGGCATCTGGCGTGGGTGCATGGCTGCATTGCCCATGAAGCTGAACACGGGCACCGTGCCCTCATTCACGCCACCAGGCATGCCGTCGCCGGGCTGCTCGGTGCACTTTGAGAAGTCAATGCTGCGCCCATCCAGCCGGGGCGGCGTGCCGGTCTTCAGGCGTGCCTGCGGCAACTTCAGCTCTTTGAGTCGGCTCGAAAGGCTCACTGCGGGCGGGTCGCCCGCGCGGCCTGCGGCATAGTTGTTCAGCCCTACATGGATCTTGCCGTCCAAAAAAGTGCCTGCCGTCAGCACCACCGTGCGGCTGCGGAACTGGATACCCACCTGCGTGACGGCACCCACCACCCGATCGCCCTCCACCATCAGGTCGTCCACCGCCTGTTGGAACAACCACAGGTTCGGCTGGTTTTCCAGCATGCGGCGAATGGCCGCCTTGTACAGAATCCGGTCGGCCTGCGCGCGCGTGGCGCGCACCGCGGGACCTTTGCTGCTGTTCAAAATGCGAAACTGAATACCCGCCTCGTCCGTGGCCAGCGCCATGGCGCCCCCCAGCGCGTCCACCTCTTTCACCAGGTGGCCCTTACCAATACCACCGATGCTCGGGTTGCAGCTCATCTGCCCCAGCGTCTCGATGTTGTGCGTGAGCAGCAGCGTCTTGCTTCCCATGCGCGCAGCAGCCAGCGCGGCCTCTGTCCCTGCATGGCCACCGCCGACAACGATCACATCAAATTCCTGGGGGTACAACATGCAAGGGCTCCGGGGCCCCACGGGCCCAATGGTCAACAAACAGCAGCAGTGGGCAGAAACGGCATCCGCCCCACCCTGCGTGCGCCACCATGGGCGGGCGCAGGGGCGTAATTTTCCCACCTTTGCGCCTGCGCTGCGGCGCCCCTGCGCCTACAGGGAGATTGCGCTGCAATGTTCCACGTGAAACACGCCTCTGCACCAGGGGCTTGCGCCATTTGCAGGATCTTTGCAGCAGGGCTGTGCTTCAATGCCAGGCATGAAACTCCTCGTCTTCGCGGGCAGCACCCGCCAACAATCCTTCAACCGCCGCCTGGCCCGGGCAGCGGCCGACATGGCCCGCGATGCAGGCGCCGACACCACCTTGCTGGAGTTGTCGGACTTCGACATCCCGATGTACAACGCCGACCTGGAAGCGCGTGGCACGCCCCCCGATGTGCTGCGCCTCAAGCAGTTGCTGTGGGAGCACCCGGCCTGGATCATCTGCTCGCCCGAATACAACGGCAGCTATACCGCCCTGCTCAAGAACACCATCGACTGGGCGTCGAGTCCCGTCAAGGGCGACCCGGTCTGGCAGGATGGCACGCGCGCCTTCCGTGGCAAGGTGGTGGGCATGCTCAGCGCGTCCAACGGCGCCCTCGGTGGTCTGCGTTCGCAAAGCCATCTGGCACCGCTGCTCATCAACCTGGAATGCTGGCTGGCCCCGCGCGCCTTTGCCCTGGGCCAGGCCGCCAACGCCTTCGACGAGCACGGCGCATTGGTGCAGGAGGCGCACCGCCAGCGCGTGCAGGGTGTGGTGGAACAGGTGTTGTGGGCCACCTCTCGCCTGCATGCAGGCGACGCGTGAAACTTTAAGCAAAAATAGCCTCTAGCGCTTATTGGGTAAGCGCTAGCAGCTATTAAAACAATAGTTATATGGATTGCCGCCCCGGCTGCGGCGCCTGCTGCACCGCACCGTCCATCAGCAGCCTCATCCCCGGCATGCCCAAGGGCAAACCTGCCGGGGTGCGCTGCGTGCAACTGGGTATTGATGCCCGTTGCCTGATCTTTGGCCTGCCCACCCGACCCGCGGTGTGCGCAGGACTCATGCCGTCGGCGGAGATGTGCGGCGCCAGCCAGGCACACGCCCTGCACTATCTGGCGCAACTGGAAGCGCTCACCCAGCCGGACTAGCCAGCGGGGTCACCTCCAGCCACCGCCCCCGCCAGCACTGCGCCATGCGCGGGCCCTGGGGCTCCAGCCAGAACAGGTGCATCCAGCCGTTGCCCACCAGATCGCGCACCACGGCGTGCTGCGCCATCACCGCATCGATGGCCTCGCGCGGCGCTTCGATGAACACGCTCAGGCGCAGCGGGGTGTGGCGCAGCGCCTGACCATCGTGCAGCGACTGCATCGGCAGACCAATGCGCAGGTCACCCCCGTTGCCCTCAAACACGCCCAGCCGCCCACCCACCACGTTGTGCAGCAGCTTGTTGCCGCTGCCGTAGCGGCGGTTGTCCACGGTCGAGGCGTGGTACTGCAGGTTGATCCAGTTCGTCACTACCATGGGCGCCGTCATGATGAGGGTGAGCACCGCGTTGTCGGGGTCCAGCCGGTGGTCGTAGTCGTGCAGGAACGCGCGGCCGCCCAAGTTCAGATGCTGGCTGCGCGCACGCGGCGCGACGATGAAGGCCGCGTTGTTGGCCAGGCCCCACTCGGGCCGCACCTGCGCCCAGTCATTGGCGCGTTCGCGCAGCGATTGCTGCAATGCCTGCGGGTTGCCTGCGAGGCTTGTCAGCCCCAGGCTGGCGGCCCGCTCTGCCCGCGCGCGCTGCCCCGCAGCGTGCAGAGAGGCCCGCAGGCGCTCAAGCCGGGCGGTATGCGTGGGCGGCACCGCATCGATATCCAGCAACACCACTTCATCGGTGGTGGTGTTGTGCAGCCCCGGCACAAAGTGCGTGCTGGAAGGGATGGTGATGCCCAGGGGCTTCAGGTGCTCACGCACCGCAGGGGTGTTGAGCAGATCGGCCAGCGCCCGGGCGTTGACTTCACCGGTCTGCCCACCGCAGGCGCCGCAGTCCAGCCCCGCCGCATGGGCGTTGTTGGCGCTTTGGCTCCCGTGGCCAGCCAGCAGGACCAGCGGGGCAAAGTCACGCACCAGGCCCATGGCGGTCAGCACGCGGTGGGCGATGGCAGCGCCCTCCTCGGGCGCGCTCAAGGCCTGGGGCATCTGGGGGCGCAATTTGGCGGCCTCTGCGGGGGGCAGGCCCGCATCTTCCCAGCGCGCAGGCGTTGCACCCGACGGCAGGCTTTGCCGGGCCAGCTTGGCACCGTACAACAGCCCCAGCGACTCCACAAAGCTGAAGCCCGACGCGGGTGCAACGCGGAACTGGTCCCACCGTGCACGCCACTGCAGCGCACGGCGCCGCTGGCCCGCCAGCACCTGGGCCAGGTGGGCGTCGCCCGTGCTTTCGGTCACACACAGCGCGGGCGACAGCAGGCCCGGAAGCTGCGGGCGGGTCAGCGCACTGCCCACCGGCGCATAGGCGATGGGCAGGCCGAAAAATCCCGCAAAGCCACGGGTTTGCACACTCACATCCACGCCTTCGAGCGCCCGGCGAAAGACTTCCGAGCGCACGTCGATGCAAAACAGTGCCTGCACTTCAGGGGCTGTGGCGGGGGCTGCCACAGCCTTCGACAACCCCGCCAACAGAGGCTGCTGGTAGGCGATCTCTAGCGCGTCCTGCAGCAGCCAGTCCAGGGCCTGGGCGCCCTCGCGCTGTCGGGCCAGTGCGTCGGCGGCACTCCACTGCGCGGCCCAGCCTGCGGGCACGGTACCCGCCGGCGCATCGTCGTGCAGCAACCATTCCCAGGTCAGGCGAATCGCCAATAGCTGCTCCAGCTGATCGTCGTCCTTGCCTGCCAACCGCGCCTGCCAGCGCTCGTACGCGCACCAGGCGCCCCAGCCGCCGATTGCCATGAGCACCGCGCTCAGGTAAGCGGCCTGGCCGCGCGCATCCATGCCCAGCCCGGCCAGCGCCTGCGCTATCACCGCCCGCGCATCGCCGGGCAAAGCCGCTAGCCGCCGGGCCAGCGCCGCATGGCCGTGGTGCCACGGCAGGCCATGGTCGGCTGCCAACTGCTGGCGCCAGGTGCCCCACAAGCCTGCCGACTGCGGCATACCCCAGCTGGCCTGCTGCGTATCAAAAAATGCCGCGCAGTGCTGGCTGACCTGGTGCGTGACCATCTCAGCCCACGACACCCCAGGGCGTGGGGGCGCACCGGTATCGCGCAGATCCGTGATGAGGGGCAGGCGGTGCAGAGAGGAAGCGGTGGGTGCCTCCAGTGCGGCCACCAGGGCGTTCACTTCCTGCTCCACAAGGCCCGCCAATGCAGTGTCGCCTGCGGCACGCTCTGCCGCCGCCTGTAGATGCCGACGCTGCAAATGGCCCGCTTGCCACTGTGCCGCAAACCAGCTGCGCGGCAGGGTCAGGCGCGTACCGCCCAAGGCCTCCAGCGCGGCCGCAGCCTGTGGCATGGGCTGGTCCACCCAGCCCCAGTATGGGTTGACGGCGATGAACTGGTCCAGCGGCCAAGTGGGCGCAATGCGGGCGCAGGCCTGATCGATGTCTTGGGTGAGTGCGGTCATGGTGTAACTCCAGAGGCAGCGGGGCTCAGGCTTGCGGACTTGGTTGCCACGACGGGAAGCGAAGGCAAAGGTGTGGGTTGCGCCGCCGGTGCGGGCGGGGCCCACAGGGCAAAGGCCAGGCTGTTGAACTTCTCATCCAGAAACAACCCGCCGTAAAACCACGGGTACAGGCGCTGCGCCAGCGCCCCCCGTGGGGCCAGGGCGATGACCGACTGCAGCACAAACAAGGCGACAAAAGCCAGTGCAGCGCCCACCCAAAGTGCAGTCACCGGCTGCGGCGCTGGCATCCCCAGCCAACCGCCCAGCAGCACATGCAGCCCAAAATAGGCCAGCGCCACAGACAACGCGCCACCCGCCAACGCCAGCCACGAGGCGCTTTGTGCTTGCGCCCGCACCAGGGGCGTGAGCGCCAGTGACACCACACCCGCCAACACCCACATCGCGGGGGACTGGCCCAAGCCCGGTGCCCACAGGCTCCACAGCGCACCGGCCATCAACACCATGGCCGCACCGCAAGCCGCACCGAACAACGTGGCGCCCAGCCCGGCAGCGGGTGCCTGTGGCGTCAGCTGCGCCATCTGTGCGCGCCGCACGGCCCCACCTGCGCCCAAAAAGGCATGCGCCTTGTAAAGCGAGTGCGCCAGCAGGTGCAACAGCGCCATGTCCCAGGCCCCCAGACCACACTGCATCAGCATGAAACCCATCTGCGCGCAGGTCGACCAGGCCAGCATCACCTTGATGCTGATGCGCGTCGTCATCACCAGCGCTGCCAGCACGGCCGTGGCCGCGCCCACCGCCACCAGCAGGGTTTGCGCGGCAGGCACCTCGGACACCAGCGGGGCAAAGCGCAGCAGCACGAAGCCGCCCAGGTTCACGATACCCGCATGCAGCAGGGCCGACACCGGCGTGGGCGCCTCCATCACCTGGATGAGCCAGCCATGAAACGGCAGTTGCGCACACTTAAGCACCGCCGTACAGGCCAGCAGCACCACGGCCAATTGCACCGATCCCGGCAGGGGCGCTCCTGAAGCCTGCGCCAGCATGGCGTGGATATGCGGCGTGCCATAAGCCACCCACAGCAGCGCTGTGGCACCCAGCATGCACACATCGGCCAGGCGCGCCACGATGAACTTCTTGTGCGCAGCCACCACGGCCGCAGGCCGATCGCCAAAGAAAGTCAGCAGGTGGTGCAGCGTGAGGCTGGTGGCCGTCCAAGCCAAGGCCAGCACCAGCAGGTGATCGGTGGCCACCACCACCAGCACCGTGGCCAGCGTGGCCAGGAGCCAGCGCACGTAGTGCAGCTCGCGCCGTTCGCCCTGCAGGTAGGTCTGCGAGTAGCGCACGATGACCCAGCCCACAAAAGCCACCAGCAACATCACAAGTGCCCCGACCACATCGGCGCGAGCACCGTAGCCCACGCCCCCCGCGCCCAGCGCCACCGCCATCAGGCCTGCGGCCGCAGCCACCAGCGCCACCAGACTGGCCCCGTGGGCAATGCGCCAGGCGGCGCCCGCCA
>JAUYGP010000195.1 GCA_030690515.1 Giesbergeria sp. | reverse complement strand
GCCCCCCTGCGGCGGTGATCTGCTGCGCGAGCCAGTCGCGCCCCGTGCCTTGTTGGTAGGCACCCGCTTCGGTGCCGCGCACGATGAGGACAGCGTCGCCCGGGCCGATCTGCCGCTGCACCTGGGCCCATAGCGATTCGGAGTCGAACTGCGCAGCGTCGGCAGCGGGCTGATCGATGCAGGAGGCATCCACTCCCAGAACTTGCAGCGCGTGGGCTGTTCCGGGGCCGGGTGACCAGACTCTTGTTTTGATAGCTGCTTGCGCTTGTACAGTAAGCGCTAGAGCCGTATTTTGATCAAAAAAATGCTGTGCCGCATTGCTGCTGACGACCATCACGGCGCGGTAATCCGTGATGTGGTCGCGAGCGGTCTGTAGCGCATCGGCGTCGGTCGGCGGGGAGATGGCAATCAGGGGCAGGGCCTGCGCGCCAATACCGCGCGCCTGCAGTGCGGCCACCCACTGCAGGGCCTCGCGCTCGGGCCGGGTGACGATGACGCTGCGCATGCGGGACCTCAGCCTGTGGCGCCGCCCGCACGCAACTGCGCTGCCACGCCTTCGCCCAGGGTGTTGGCCTGCTCCAGCGTGGAGACCTGGCCCTGGGCACTGGCGCGCACCAATGCAATGCGGCCTTCGGGGTCGCCCCAGGCGGCTTCGATGTGGAGTTGATCGCCTTCAAAACGCGCATGCGCAGCCAGCGGCATGGAGCAGCTGCCACCCATGCAGCGGCTGACGGCGCGCTCGGCCGTGACGGTGAGCCAGGTGGGCATGTGCGCCAGTGGGGCCAGTGCGGCCACCAGGTCCTGGCGGTCGCTGCGCACCTCAATGCCCAAAGCGCCCTGCCCGGCGGCGGGCAGCATCTCGGTGCGGTCGAATTCGGTGCGAATGCGCTCTTGCAGTCCCAGGCGTTTGAGGCCGGCCGCCGCCAACACAATGGCGTCGTACAGGCCTTCGTCGAGTTTGCGCAGGCGCGTGTCGAGATTACCGCGCAGCGGCTCGATCTTCAGGTCGGGGCGCAGCGCCTGCAGCAGAACCTGGCGGCGCAGACTGGAGGTGCCGACGACAGCGCCTTGGGGCAGGTCCTGCAGGCGGGCGTAGCGCGGCGAGACAAAGGCGTCGCGCGGGTCTTCGCGCTCCATCACGCAGGCGAGAAGCATGCCCTCGGGCAGCACCATGGGCACATCCTTGAGCGAGTGCACGGCAATGTGGGCTCGACCGTCTTCCAGAGCGGTTTCAAGTTCCTTGACGAACAGACCCTTGCCGCCGACCTTGCTCAAAGAGCGGTCCAGAATCTGGTCGCCCAGCGTGGTCATGCCCAGCAGCGATACGTCGTGGCCGCGTGCACGCAGCAGGGCCTGAACGTGTTCGGCCTGCCACAG
>JAUYGP010000193.1 GCA_030690515.1 Giesbergeria sp. | reverse complement strand
TGCAGCCGCACGCCCAGGCGCTGGCCGTCCATGCGCAGAGGGAACAGCGTGGTGCGCGCAGTTTGGCCTGCGCGCTCGCCGTCGGGCAGGGTGATGTCGGCCAGACCACCCGTGGCGTTGAGGTGCGGGTCGTCGTAGAGCTGCTCGGGCCGCACGATGGGCGCATAAGGCAGGCCGTTGCGCTCGAACAATTCGGACAGCTCGGCCGCCGTGCACCCAGCCAGCCGCTGGCGCAACTCGGGCAGCAGGGTGGCGCGCTGGCGCACGCGGTCGTTGTTGGTGGCCAACTGCGGATCGGCCTTGAGGTCAGCAAAGCCCAGGGCATCGCAAAAGGTGTTCCACTGCGCATCACTCACCGCTGCCAGAAAGATCTGCTCGCCATCCTTCACACTGAACACATCGTACAGGCCCCACGACGAAATGCGCTCGGGCATGGGCGCGGCGGGCTGGCCGGTGACGGCGTACTGCAGCATGTGCTGGCCGACGAGAAAGACGTTGTTCTCGAACAGGGCCGAATCCACCTCCTGCCCGCGCCCGGTAATGCCGCGCTGCATGAGTGCAGCCATGGCACCGATGGCGCCAAACATGCCGCCCATGATGTCGTTCACGCTGGAGCCTGCGCGCAGCGGGTCGCCCGGGCGGCCGGTCATGTAGGCCAGGCCGCCCATCATTTGCACCACTTCATCCAGCGCGGTGCGGTGCTCGTAGGGGCCAGGCAAGAAACCGGTGTGGTTGACATAGATAAGGCGCGGGTTCACTGCGCTGAGTGCGGCGTAGTCCAGCCCGTACTTGGCGAGAGACCCGGGCTTGAAGTTCTGCAGCACCACGTCGGCCGACGCCGCAAGCTTTTGCGCCACGGCCATGCCCTGGGTATGGCGCAAATCGATCGCAATGCTTTTTTTGTTGCGGTTGAACAGTGGAAAGAAGCCCGCCCCGGCCCCCAGCAGGTGGCGCGTGCGGTCGCCCTCGATGGGTTCGACCTTGATGACCTCGGCCCCCAGGTCTCCCAGCACCATGCCGCAGGTGGGGCCCATGACCATGTGCGAAAACTCGACCACACGCAGGCCGGTCAGCGGCAGTGCCGGGCCGGGTGTTGCCGCAGTGGCGCTGTGTGAAGCTGTCATGAAAATTCTTTCAAAAGCACCTGCCACTCAAGCGCAGGCCGATACAGCCCGCCACGGTAGGCACGGGGATGATGCCAGAGCAATTCGTGGCGGAGTTGCAACACTTGCTTGGTTTGCATAACTTTCTCTCAGGCACGCGCGTCTGGCATGCGTTTGGAGCTATTAAACTTGTAGCAAATCCGGTTCGGCGCTATAGTGCCCCACGCGCCCCGCCACAAAGCACCGCACCACCGCCCCATCCCTTCATGTGCTAGGAGAAGCCTCATGAGCTCCAAAGAAAACGTCGCCATTTTCCAATTGTTCGAGCGGCTTGAGTGCCGGTACGCCCTGCGCGTGCTGTGGGCGCTGCGCGATGGCCATCCGCAAACCTTCCGCCTGTTGCAGGACAGCGTGGGTGGCATCACGCCCAATACGCTCAATACCCGCATCAAGGAACTGCGCGAAGCGGGCTTGATTGACCATGGCAGCGATGGCTACGCAGTCACGGCTTCGGGCAGCGACCTGCTCAAGCGGCTGAGCGACGTACAGGCTTTTGCCAACCGCTGGGCAGCAGGCCGCGCCAAGAAATAGGCCGTTCACCCTGCCCTGTGGGGTAGGGTGAATTTTTGAGAAAAACTGATTAGCGACATACCTCAGATAGAGACATCAGCCTCTGTACCAATAGCGGCACTCGGGATTGGCCCCTCTCCCCAACCCTCTCCCGCAAGGGGAGAGGGAGTGAGAACCATCTGAGACAGGTTGCTTAATCAGGAGAAATTGGCTTCCAGCGCAATACCATTAAGCGCTGGAAGCTATTGTTTTTATAGCACACCAAAAGGAAACCATCATGGCATTCACCACCACCGCATCCGGCCTGCAGTACGAAGACACTACCGTGGGCGACGGCGCCGAGGCAGCCAAGGGCCAACAGGTCACGGTGCACTACACCGGCTGGCTCTACAACGACGGCGTGCAAGGCGCCAAGTTTGATTCCAGCCGCGACCGCAACGACCCCTTCGTGTTCGGACTGGGCGCGGGCATGGTCATCAAGGGTTGGGACGAAGGCGTGCAGGGCATGAAAATCGGCGGCCAGCGCACCCTGATCATCCCGGCGGCACTGGGCTATGGCGCACGCGGCGCGGGCGGTGTGATTCCCCCCAACGCCACGCTGAAGTTTGACGTGGAATTGCTCAAAACCGGGCGCTGAACTAAATACCCCCCTGTGGCGCTTCGCGCCTTCCCCCTTCTCTCACCTCGCTGCGCGATGTGGGAAGGGGGACACCGCCAGCGCGGCGGGGCGGCGGTCACTGATCTCGGCCACGCCGGTTTCAAGAGCTGCGGGTACCGCACAACGGCAGGCCCATCGCCTGGGCCTGTCGCCTACATCTCTAAGCGCACCGGGGGCCGCAGCGGCGGCGGCCGGGTCAGCCAGCTCACCAGCACGGCCGACACCAGCCCTGCCGGTACACCAAACACCCCGGCTGATATGGGCTGAATACCAAACCACAGGCCATCGGCCAGCAACCAGTGCGGCAAAGTGGCGCGCAGGCTGGGCACATGCGAGAGCATGTAGTACGCCGCCAGGCCCAGGCCGCACAGCATTCCGGCCACGGCGCCCTGGCGCGTCGTGCCGCGCCAGAAAATACCCAGCACCATCACCGGCACAAACGCCGATGCCGCCAGCGAGAACGAGGCCGATACCAGCGGCAAAATATCCGACGGCTTGAGGGCCGCCACAAACGCCGCCGCTAGCGCCACGGCCAGCAGCGTGAACTTGGTCAGTATCACGCGCTGCTCGGGTGAGGCGTTGCGCGGCTTGGCCTGAAAATAAAGATCGCGCACCAGCGCGTTGCTGATGGTGAGCAACAGGCCATCGGCGGTGGACAAGGCCGCCGCCAGCCCCCCAGCCGCCACCAGACCCGACACCACATAGGGCAAGCCGCCCAGTTCCGGCGTAGCCAGCATGATGAGATCGGCGCCCAGGTGGATCTCGCCAAACTGCACAATGCCGTCGCCATTCATGTCTTCAATCGCCAGCAGCGAGGCATCGACCCGCGCCCACTGCGCCATCCAGTTCGGCAAGGCGTCGAAATGGCTGCCCACCAGGTTGTTCATCACCTCAAACTTGACAAGCACAGCAAGGGCCGGGGCACTGAGGTACAGCAAGGCAATGAAGAACAGCGACCAGGCCACCGAGGCGCGCGCCCCCGCCACCGTGGGCGAGGTGTAGTAGCGCATGAGCAGGTGCGGCAGACCAGCGGTGCCCACCATCAGGCAGAACATGAGCGCCAAAAAATTGCGCCGCGAATCGGTGAATGCTGCCTGCTCCTCCGGCGTTCCGTCGGGATAACCCGCATACGCATGGCTGTGCCGCGGCAGGCCGCCCAGCGGCTGCGCGCGCTCGTAGTTCTCCTGCATCTGCCGGGTCCAGCGTTCACGCGCGGTGGCGGCATCGCGCGGCAGGGCCGCTAGTTCACGGCTGGCGGCAACGATCAGACCGACATCGGCATTCTTGGCGCGCAGTACGCGGATTCTTTCGCGAATGGCGATGCGCTCATCTTCCAGCGCTGCCTCGACGTTCTCCAGACGAGCCTCGTAGTCCCGCGCCCGCTCCAGATAAGCGGCCACCACCTGGTACTCCGCAGGCGAAGCCAACAGCTCAGCCTCCATGTCGGCAATCTTGCTGATTTGCGTGCCGTACACCAAGGGTGCCACGGGGTTACCCAGCTGCTTGTAGGCCAGCCACGACACAGGAATCAAAAAAGCCAGCAGCAGCACCACATACTGCGCCACCTGCGTCCAGGTGATGGCGCGCATACCCCCCAGAAAGGAGCACAGCAGCACCCCGCCCAGGCCCAGCATGATGCCGATCTCGAACTGCACCCCGGTCAGGCGCGAAGCGATCAGGCCCACGCCGTAGATTTGCGCCACCACATAAGTGAACGAACACACCACGGCGGCCAGCGCGGCAATCACCCGGGGCCAGCGCCCGCCAAAGCGCACCTGGAAAAAATCGGGCACGGTATACAACCCCATGGCCCGCAGGTGGGGTGCCACCAAAATCGCCACCAGACAAAACCCGCCCGTCCAGCCCAGCAGGTAGGCCAACCCCCCGGCATGGCCCGGTGTACCCGAGAAGCCCTGTAGGTACAGGGCGCCCGAGAGGCTGATGAACGAGGCCGCGCTCATCCAGTCGGCGGCGGCTGCCATGCCGTTGTACATGGGCGGAATGCGCCGCCCGGCCACGTAGTATTCCTCGGCGTCGGTGGTGCGGCCATAGACCCCGATACCGGCGTACACCATGACGGAGAGGAACAGGAAGATGGGCCCGATCCAGTGGCGCGACAGGCCCCGGCTTTCGGCCCAGGTCATGAGCGCCAAAAAGCCCAGAACCCCCAGCACGTACGTCGCCAGGATGCGGTGCAGCCGCCAGAGATAGGCCTTGTCGCCGTCCGCCGCGCCGTTTTCAGCCATGGGGGTGGGACGGTGGAGCCGGGGGCGCCGAAGGCAGATCGGCCTGGGCCGCGTCCTGTCGCTCAAAGCGGTTCATGGCCCAGCAATAGACCACGACAATGGCAATGAACACCAGCACGGCCCCTTGCGCCGCGATCCAGAAGCCCAAAGGCCAGCCGCCCACCACAAGGGCCTCCAGGTCGCGCGCAAAGTACATGGCCACAAACGACACCAACGCCCAAAGCAGCAGCAAACCCGCCTTGAGCT
>JAUYGP010000387.1 GCA_030690515.1 Giesbergeria sp. | reverse complement strand
ATGACAGGCGCATTTGCTCGATGTGCTCGTTGATGGCGCTGTCCTTCTCGATGAACAAGTCGCGCTGGGGCACATAGGCCTCGGGCTGGTAGTAGTCGTAGTAGCTGACAAAGTATTCCACCGCGTTCTTCGGAAAGAACTCGCGGAACTCGCTGTAGAGCTGCGCCGCCAGCGTCTTGTTGGGCGCAAACACAATGGCAGCCCGGCCCAGACGCGCAATCACGTTGGCCATGGTGAAGGTCTTGCCCGAGCCTGTCACACCCAGCAGGGTCTGGAACACTTCTCCCGCGTTCACCCCTTCCACCAACAGGTCGATGGCGGTGGGCTGGTCGCCCGCAGGGGGGTAAGGCTGGTACAGCTCGAAGGGCGAGCCGGGGAACTGGACGAACTGCCCCTTGGCGGGTTCGGTGGCGATTTCTTGCATGGGCATGGTGCGGCACGGCCTGCGCGGGCCGCTAAAATCAGGGGGTTAACCCGAAAGCCTAACGCAGCTTGGGTTTGCCCGCCACCTCCACCCTCCAAGGACGATCCATGTCACTGTTCTCCGCCGTCGAAATGGCCCCCCGCGACCCCATCCTGGGTCTCAACGAGCAATTCAACGCTGACACCAACCCCCACAAGGTCAACCTGGGCGTGGGCGTGTATTTCGATGACAACGGCAAGCTGCCGCTGCTGGCCTGCGTGCAGGCGGCTGAAAAAACCATGATGGAAAAGCCCACGCCGCGCGGCTACCTGCCCATCGACGGCATCGTCGCCTATGACAACGCCGTCAAGGGACTGGTCTTTGGCGCCGACTCCGAGCCTGTGCAATCGGGCCGCGTGGCCACCGTGCAGGCCATTGGCGGCACGGGCGGCCTGAAGATTGGCGCCGACTTCCTGAAGAAGGTCAGCCCCGATGCCAAGGTACTGATCTCTGACCCCAGCTGGGAAAACCACCGCGCCCTGTTTGCCAATGCCGGGTTCGAAGTGGGCACCTATGCGTACTACGACGCCGAGAAGCGCGGCGTCAACTTCGACGGCATGCTGGCCAGCCTGAACGCCGCCGCGCCCGGCACCATCGTCGTGCTGCATGCCTGCTGCCACAACCCCACGGGCTACGACATCACCCCCGCGCAGTGGGACCAGGTGATTGCCGTCGTCAAGGCCAAGGGTCTGACGGCCTTCCTCGACATGGCCTACCAGGGTTTTGGCCACGGCATCCAGGAAGACGGCGCCGTCATCCAGAAGTTTGTTGCCGCCGGCCTGAACTTCTTCGTCTCCACGTCGTTCTCCAAGAGCTTCAGCCTGTACGGCGAGCGTGTGG
>JAUYGP010000179.1 GCA_030690515.1 Giesbergeria sp. | reverse complement strand
AGCAGCGACACCCTCTCTCCCCTGCAGATCAACGACCTGCTCAACCGCATCGTCAAACCCCGGCTGCAGACCGTGAGCGGCGTGGCCGATGTGCCCATCTATGGCGAGCGCCGCTATGCCATGCGCGTGTGGCTCGACCCGCAGCGCATGGCGGGCTACCGGCTCACCACGCAGGACATCGAGGACGCCATCCGCCGCAACAACCTGGAGCTGCCCGCCGGGCGCATCGAGTCGCAACAGCGCGAGTTCAGCGTCACATCGCAGACCAACCTGGTCACGGCCGCGCAGTTTGCGCAGATTGTGGTGCGCACTGTCAATGGCTTCCCCGTGCGCGTGAGCGATGTGGCGCGTGTCGAAGAAGGCCCCGCCAGTGACCGCAGCCGCGTGCGGCTCAACGGGCGCGAAGCCATCTCGGTGGGCGTGATCCGCCAGACCACGGCCAACCCGCTGGAGCTGTCGGATGGCGTGCGCGCCATGCTGCCCATCCTGAAGGCCGACCTGCCCGCCGACGTGATGGTGGACATTGCCAACGACAACTCGCGCTTCATCGATCGTTCGGTCAAGAACGTCTACACCACCATCTTGGAGGCTGTGCTGCTGGTGGCGTTGGTGATCTTTGTGTTCCTGCGCACCGTGCGCGCTTCCATCATTCCCATCATCACCATTCCGGTCAGCCTGATCGGCAGCTTTGCGCTGATGCAGCTGGCGGGCTTTTCCATCAACACCCTCACGCTGCTGGCCCTGGTGCTGGCCATCGGGCTGGTGGTGGACGATGCCATCGTCATGCTGGAGAACATCTACCGCCACATCGAGGAAGGGCTGGACCCGTTTTCTGCCGCTATCAAAGGTGCGCGGGAAATCGGCTTTGCCATTGTGGCCATGACACTGACCTTGGTGGCGGTGTATGCCCCCCTGGCTTTTACCCCCGGGCGCACCGGGCGGTTGTTTGTCGAGTTTGCGCTGGCGCTGGCGGGCGCGGTGGTGGTGTCTGGCTTTGTGGCGCTCACGCTCTCGCCCATGATGTGTTCGCTGCTGCTCAAGCACAACCCCAACCCACACTGGTTTGATCGCAGCATGGAGCGCTGGCTTACCGCGCTTTCAAACGCCTATGGTCGCCTGTTGCGCTGGCTGGTCACGGCCCGCTGGGGCGGGGGCGGCTGGCGCACGGGGCTGTTCCAGGCGCGCTGGCTGGTGCTGGGGGTCATGGTGCTTAGTGGCGCGGGGGTGGTACTGGTGTATCCGCAGATGCGCCACGAACTCTCGCCCCTGGAGGATCGCGGCACCATTTTGGCCAGCATCAACGCGCCCGACGGGTCCACGCTCGAATACACCAACCGCTATGCGCTGGAGCTGGAGAAAATCGGCCGCGACTACCCCGAGTTCGACCGCATCTTTGCCAGCATCGGCAACCCCACCGTGTCGCAGGGCAGCGTGGTCTACCGCACCGTGGACTGGGAGGATCGCAAGCGCAGCACACTCCAGTTGGCGCGCGAGATGCAATCGCGCATCTCCAGCTTGCCGG
>JAUYGP010000177.1 GCA_030690515.1 Giesbergeria sp. | reverse complement strand
AATCCGCCGCGCACCTGCGGCAAACAGCAGCAGCGGAATGGCGGTGATCGGCCCGGCCAACACCAGCCAGCCCAGGGTGGCAGAGTGACCCTGCACCAGCGCCCCTTGGCCCTGCCAGGCCCACACGCCCAGGACGATGGTGGCCACGGGTGCCAGCAACACCGTTTCCAGGGCCAGCCCTTCCAGCGCGCCCAGCACAGCCACCTTGCGCAGCAGCCCATAAAAACCAAAACTTGAGGCCAGCACCAGCGCAATCCAGGGCAGCCGCCCCGACTGCACCGTGAGCCACAGCACCCCGGCCGCCGCCACGGCCACTGCAAGCCATTGGCCTGGGCGTGGGCGCTCGTGCAAAAAGAAATAACCCAGCGCCACGCTGACCAGCGGAAGGATGAAGTAGCCCAGGCTGGCGTCCACCACATGGCCGTTGTTCACCGCCCAGACATAGGTCAGCCAGTTGGCTGACAACAACAGGGCCGAAACAGCAAAAGCCCCCAGCACCCGCGGCTGGCGCAACACCGCGCGCGCCCAGGCCCATTGCCGCCGCACCGCCAGCACGCCCAGCACGAAAACCAGCGACCACAAGGTGCGGTGCAGCACCACTTCCAGCGCCGGTACGTCGGCCACCTGCCGAAAATACAGCGGGAACAGCCCCCAGGACAGGTAAGCCAGCGTGGCGTAGGCGATGCCAGGATTCATGGGTTGCCCCCAAAAAAGAAAAGACCGCCGCAGCACGCCTGCGCAGCAGGCATGCCATGGCGGCCATGGCCTGAAAAATCAGACGTTAAACAGGAAATTCAGCACGTCGCCATCGCGCACGACGTATTCCTTGCCTTCGGCGCGCATCTTGCCCGCGTCCTTGGCGCCCTGCTCGCCCTTGAATTGGATGAAATCGTCAAAGGCAATGGTCTGCGCGCGAATAAAACCGCGCTCAAAGTCACCGTGGATCACGCCAGCGGCCTGCGGGCCGGTATCGCCGATGTGGATGGTCCAGGCACGCACTTCCTTCACGCCGGCGGTGAAGTAGGTCTGCAGACCCAGCAGCTTGTAAGCGGCGCGGATCAGGCGGTCCAGGCCGGGTTCCGTCTGGCCGATTTCAGCGAGGAACATCTTCTTGTCCTCGTCGTCCATCTCGCTCAGTTCGGCTTCGATCTTGGCGCAGATGGCCACCACAGGCGCGCCCTGCTTGTCGGCGTATTCACGCAGGCGGTCGAGAAACGGGTTGTTCTCGAAACCATCTTCGGCCACGTTGGCGACAAACATCGCGGGCTTGGCGGTGATGAGAGAAAACTGTTTCACCAGCGGCTGGTCTTCCTTGCTGAATTCAAGCGCACGCACCGGTATGTTTTCATTCAGCGAGGCTTGGCACTTCTCCAGCAGCGCGACGAGCTTGATGGCATCCTTGTCACCCGAGCGGGCGGTTTTGGTATGGCGGTGCAGGGCTTTTTCGACCGTGCCCAGGTCGGCCAGGCACAGTTCGGTCTGGATGACTTCGATGTCGGAGATCGGGTCGACCTTGCCGGCGACGTGGATGACGTTGTCGTCTTCAAAGCAGCGCACCACGTTCACCGTGGCATCGGTTTCGCGGATGTGCGCCAGGAACTTGTTGCCCAGGCCTTCGCCCGTGCTGGCACCGGCGACCAGGCCAGCAATGTCCACAAACTCGACGATGGCCGGAACGATGCGCTCGGGCGTGATGATTTCGGCCAGCTGCTGCAGGCGCGGATCAGGCACCTCGACCACGCCCGTGTTGGGCTCGATGGTGCAGAAGGGGTAGTTCTCGGCGGCGATGCCAGCCTTGGTCAGCGCGTTGAAGAGGGTGGACTTGCCGACGTTGGGCAGGCCCACGATGCCGCATTGGAGGCTCATGGCAGGGCTTTCAGGTGTTCTGGAGACAAACCGCTGATTTTAAGCGGCACAAATAGATCGCTCGGGATCGGCACCAGGGAGGGGCTGTTTCAGTCAAAACACAGGTCGGCCGCCACGGCCTGCCCCACGCGCAGAATCTGTCCCCCGCCCTGGCATACGACGGCGTTCATGCCAAAGGTGACAGCGCCACCCAGCCGCTTGTCCTGGCGGTAGCTGCGCAGCATGTCGCCCACGGCGGGGCAGCTCTCAGCCGTGGCCGGGTCGATGTTGGGAATGGGGCAGCGCGCACAGGGTTTGACCGGCTGCAGTTGCACTTCGGCAGCGCCTGCGTCAATGCGCAGCAACTCCAGACGGTCTTCGTCGTGCGCCTGCACTCCGTCGATCACCACGTTGGGCCGAAAGCGCTCCATACCCACCACGGGCTGGCCTGCGGCTTGCAGGCGTGTGTTGAGCTCCTGCAGCGAGGCCGTGCTGGTCAGCAGAAGGGGGAAACCGTCGCTGAACTGGTTGGGCACCACGCGCCCACCGGTCCAGTCGGGGCTGGACAGGCGCCGCTGCGCCGGGTCGAAACGCACCAGGCGGCAGGGCTGGCCCAAAAAGGCGGTCAACCAGTGGGCGGCCTCGTCACCCATGTCCCAGGCCGGTACGGTGTCTTTCCAGACCACCACCGGTGTGAGCGGCTGGGTTGCATCAGTTGCGAGAGGCACGCGCAATTCACCCAGACCGGGGGCCTGCAGTAGCAGCGCCCCTTGGTCGCGCGCAATGCGGGGCCGGATCAACGCCATGCGGGGCACGGCGCGCTGTGTGAGAAACGCGCCCTGTTCATCCACCACCATCCAGGCGCGGTCGAACTCCAGCCCGGCATCGGTCAGCAGGGCCTCCTGCACCTCGATGCCCGCACAGGACTTGACGGGATAGATGAAAAGGCGCGCCACGGCGCCCGAAAGATCAGCGTTGCTATCGAAGGCCACGGCAAGGGATTCCATCGCAAACAGGGACAAAGCCTGCAAGCATACCCCTCAGGAGCGGGCCTCCTACAATGCCCGGATGGCGCAATCCTTTGACATCTGTATTCGCGGCGCGGGCGTAGTGGGCCGCACCCTGGCACTGCTGCTGGCCCGCGAGCGGCTGAACGTGGCCCTCGTCGCCAACACCGCACCAGCCCCAGAGGCGGCCGATGTGCGGGCCTATGCCTTGAACGCCGCCTCGCGCACGCTGCTGGAATCGCTGCGCAGCTGGCCCGACGCCGGGCACGCGACGCCGGTCACGCACATGCGGGTGCAGGGCGACCAGGATGGCGAGGTGCACTTTGACGCCGCAGCCCAGGGCGTACCGGCCCTGGCCTGGATTGTCGATGTGCCCGCGCTGGAGGCCCGCCTGCAGGACGCCGTGCGCTTTCAGCCGCAGGTAGAACTGGTGCAGGCCCCCGTGCCGGCCGCGCTCACCGTGGTGTGCGAGGGCCGTGCCAGCCGCACCCGCAGCGAACTGGGCGCCGAATTCGACACCGCGCCCTACCCCCAGCACGCCATTGCCACGCGCATGGCTTGCGAAAAACCACACGGCCAGGTGGCCCGGCAATGGTTCTCGCCGGACGGCAGCATCCTGGCCTTTCTGCCCCTTTCGGGCGAAGGCGGCAGCACCGTAGCGGTCGTCTGGTCCGTGGCGCCGCCGCAGGCCGCCGAACTGCTGGCGCTGGAGGCCGATGCCTTTGCCCAGCGCATGCAGGCGGCCAGCCAGGGCGCGCTAGGGGCCTTGACGCTGGCCAGTGAGCGCGCCACCTGGCCACTGCAGCAGGCCCAGGCGCGCCACTGGTGCGGCTCCCTGCCCACCAACCCTGTCGCCGCATGGGTGCTGGCGGGCGACGCCGCACACAACGTGCACCCGCTGACGGGTCAGGGCCTCAACCTGGGCCTGGGCGACGCCCAGGCGCTGGCCCAGGTGCTGGGCGGGCGCGATGCCTGGCGCAGCGTCTCGGACATGCGGCTGCTGCGCCGCTATGAGCGCCAGCGCAAGACCGCCCTGGCACCCATGGGTCTGGCCACGGATGGCTTGCACCAGCTTTTTTCACGCCCGCAGGGCCCTTGGCAGACGCTGCGCAACTGGGGCATGAAAGGTTTTGACCACAGCGGCCCCCTGAAAGACTGGATGGCCCGCCAGGCCATGGGAACGCGCTGAAGGCAATGCACTCCAACGGCGCAACGCCCTTGCGCCGCCCCTCGAACTCTTAAATAGAACCATGCAACTGATCCCCACCCTGCTCGCCGCCGCCGCACTGACCCTGAGCCTGTCCGCCACCGCCCAAGAAGCCGCCATCCGCAAGACACTGGCCGAGCGTATTCCGCAAATGGAAAAGATCGATGAGGTCCAGCCCACCGCCATGCCCGGCCTGTACGAGGTGCGCATCGGCACCGACATCTTCTACACCGACGCCAAGGGCAACTACCTGATCCAGGGGGAGTTGATCGATACCCGAGCCCGCCGCAACCTGACCGAAGACCGCATCAACAAGCTCTCGGCCGTGGATTTTGCAGCGCTGCCGTTCAAGGACGCTTTCACCATCGTGCGCGGTGATGGCAAGCGCAAGCTGGCGGTGTTTGAAGACCCCAACTGCGGCTACTGCAAGCGCTTCGAGCGCGATATGCAGAACGTCGACAACGTCACCGTCTACCTGTTCCTCTACCCCATCCTTAGCCCCGACTCTGCCGAGAAATCGCGCAACATCTGGTGCGCCAAAGACCGCGCAGCTGCGTGGGAGGACTATATGGTGCGCGACAAGGCGCCCACAGCCGCCACCTGCGACACCAGCGCCCTGCAACGCAACTTGGCCTTCGGCAAAAAGTACAAGATCACCGGCACGCCCACACTGATTTTTGCCGATGGCAGCCGCGTGCCCGGCGCCATCCCGGCCAAGGACGTCGAAAAACGCCTGGGCGAGCCGACCGCCAGCAACTGACACCCCGCGCCCGCACCGCCCATGGCCAACGCACGCTCCACCGCCGCTGCGGTGCACTACCGCATCGAAGCCCCGGACCCGCACCAGCACCTGTTCCACGTCACGCTCACCGTGGCCCGGCCTGCATCACAGCAGGAACTGGCGCTGCCCGTGTGGATACCGGGCAGCTACCTGGTGCGCGAGTTTTCCAAAAACCTGCAGAACCTGCAGGCCCACCAGGGCAGGCAGGCGGTGGCACTGCAGCAACTCGACAAGCACCGCTGGCTGGCTACGTGCCAGCCCGGCAAGCCACTGGTGCTGCGCTACGCGGTGTATGCCTGCGACGCCTCGGTACGCACCGCCTGGCTGGACGCCGCGCGCGGCTTCTTCAATGCCACCAGCCTGTGCCTGCGCGCCGAGGGACACACCGAGCAGCCCTGCACCATTGATATTGTCGCTCCTGAAAAAATAGCTGACAGCGCACAGTGGTCGTGCGCTACAGCTCTTTTTCCTTTGAAAGTGGATCGCCGGGGCTTTGGCCGCTACCGCGCCGATGACTACGACACCCTGGCCGACTGCCCGGTGGAAATGGGCGCCTTCTGGAGCGCGCGCTTCACCGCCGGTGGCGCGGCGCACCGCTTTGTGGTGGCAGGCGCCGCCGCGTCGTTTGACGGCAAGCGGCTGCTGGCCGACACCCGCAAGATCTGCGAAGCGGCCATGCGCCTGTGGCACGGCAAGGGCAAGCCGCCCTTCAAGAACTACCTGTTCATGCTCAACGTGGTGCATGACGGCTATGGCGGGTTGGAGCACCGCAACTCCACGGCCCTGATCTGCGCCCGGCGCGACCTGCCGCGCACCACCACGCCTGCGGTGGGCGAGGGCTACACCACCCTGCTCGGGCTCATCAGCCACGAGTATTTTCACGCCTGGAACGTCAAGCGCCTGCGCCCCGCAGAGTTCGCCCGCTACGACTACGCGCAGGAGAACTACACACAACTGCTGTGGTTCTTCGAAGGCTTCACCAGCTACTACGACGACCTGCTGCTGCGCCGCGCCGGACTCATCGACCATGCCAGCTACCTCAAGCTGCTGACCAAAACCATCCAGCAGGTACTGCAGACACCGGGCCGCACGCTGCAGACCGTGGCCCAGGCCAGCTTTGATGCCTGGGTCAAGTTCTACCGCCAGGACGAAAACACCCCCAACGCCACCGTCAGTTACTACACCAAGGGCGCGCTCGTGGCACTGTGCCTCGACCTTGCGCTGCGCGCCGAGGGCCACTGCACGCTGGACGATGTGATGCGCGCCCTGTGGCAGCGCACGGACGGCGGCCCCATGGACGAAGCCGCCCTGCGCGCGGTTCTCCAGGAACTGGGCGGCCGCCCCTTTGACACGGAGATTGACGCCTGGGTGCACGGCACCGGCGAACTGCCGCTGGAGGCGCTGCTGGCCGCCCACGGCATCACCCTCCAGCCGCAAGCCCCCCAACCCGCCCAGCGCCTGGGCCTGCGCGTGGCCGAAGACACGGCAGTGCAGGTCAAGACCGTGCTGCGCGGTGGCCTGGCAGAGCGCGCCGGTATGGCCGCAGGCGACGAATGGATAGGCATCGAAGTGCAGGGCCAAGGCTGGCGCATTGCCAAGCTCGACGAGATCGCGCTGTATGCCGGGACCGAGACGGCGGTCACGGCCCTGGTGGCCCGCGACCGCCGCCTGCTGCGGCTGCCCCTGGTGCTAGACCACCCGCCCGCCAAAAGCAGCAAAGGCCGCAAGGGCACCGCACAGCCCATCGTGGTCGACACCGTGTCGCTCACCATCGCCGACGCAGCCCGCGCCACGCGCTGGCTCGATGGTCTTTGATCGGCCCCGCACTGCCGGTGCCCGGGATATCGTTTTATTTACTACAGGAGAACACCATGGCCTACGAAGTCATTGAAGTCCGCACCGAAGCCGAAAAGGTCGGCATCATCACCCTCAACCGCCCCAAGCAGCTCAATGCGCTGAACGACCAGCTCATGGACGAAATGGGCCAGGCCCTCAAGGCCTTTGATGCGGACGACAAGATCGGCTGCGTCATCATCACCGGCAGCGAACGCGCCTTTGCCGCCGGGGCCGACATCGGTGCCATGGCCAAGTACAGTTTTGCCGATGCCTACAAAGGCGACTACATCACGCGCAACTGGGAAACCATCCGCAGCATCCGCAAGCCCGTGATCGCCGCCGTGAGCGGTTTTGCACTGGGCGGTGGCTGTGAGCTGGCCATGATGTGCGACTTCATCATCGCCGCCGACACCGCCAAGTTTGGCCAGCCCGAGATCAAGCTCGGCGTGATTCCGGGTGCCGGTGGCACGCAGCGCCTGCCGCGCGCCGTGGGCAAGGCCAAGGCCATGGACATGGCCCTGACCGGCCGCATGATGGACGCCCAGGAGGCCGAACGCGCAGGCCTGGTCAGCCGTGTCGTGCCTTTCGAGAAAATGATGGAAGAGGCCCTGGGCGCCGCCCTGATCATTGCCGACTTCTCGCAGATCGCCGTAATGGCGGCCAAGGAATCGGTGAACCGCGCCTTTGAAAGCGGCCTGTCCGACGGCGTGATGTTCGAGCGCCGCTTGTTCCACGCCCTGTTCGCCACCAGCGACCAGAAAGAAGGCATGGATGCTTTCGTGAACAAACGCAAAGCGAACTTCTCGCACCAATAAAAACTGTTCTATAATTTCGGTCGTCGGTGATATAGCTCAGTTGGTTAGAGCGCAGCATTCATAATGCTGATGTCGGTGGTTCAAATCCACCTATCACCACCACATTGAACCCACAGTGGCAACACTGTGGGTTTTTCTTTGGGTGCACGCAACGCAGGCGCCCGTAAAATTGCGCTTTCACAGCCCCTGGATGAACACCATGAACCGCTGCCGGACCGCCCTTTCCTTTTCTCGTCCCCGCCTGGGGGCGCTTGTGTTGACCGCGCTGTGCGCTGCGGGCCCGTTGGCCATCGCACCCGCTGCCGCACAAGGCACGGTGCAAGGCTCGATGAGCGGCATGCGCAACTTCCCCGATGCGGCGCTGCGCGGTTCGCTGGTGATTACGGGGGCCTCCGATGCCGAGATCAATGGCCGCACCATCCGCATGGCGCCCGGCATGCGCCTGTTCAGCCCGCAGAACACCCTGGTGATGATGCACACGATCAAGGGCCAGCAATTCACCGTGAACTACCTCATCGAGAACAGCACGGGCATGCTGATCTCTGCCTGGATTCTGAGCAACAGCGAGGCCGCACAGCCGCGCAAGGGCAGCGACACAGTGCTGCGCAACTACCGCTTCGAGACCGACGCCACCCCCGCGCGCTGATCCCGCGCACCCCTGGCTGCGGCCGCGCCCCTGACTCCCGCCCTGCAGCGGGCGCAGCAGCGCCTCGTCCAGCCCCTCGGCCGTGTCCGTGACCAGCACGCGCAGCTCGATGGCGCCGGCGTGCGTGAACTTGGACGAGTTGTACAGCAGGTTCAGCAGCGCGCGGCGCAGCGTGGGCGACGGCTGGTTGCCGAAGACCACGGTCCCGGCGGGCGCCGCGCCCGCCGCCACTGCCACCGCCACGTGCTGGCGAAACTGCACCACGTGGCTGGAGAAGAGGTGCAGGGCCAGCTGCTGGATGCGCGCGGTCAGCGCGCCCACGTCCCACGCCGCCGGGAACTGGCGGCGGACGGGGCCGAAGCCG
>JAUYGP010000162.1 GCA_030690515.1 Giesbergeria sp. | reverse complement strand
GATCCGGCACCGGTGGCCCAGACCTTTTTTGTGGACGATGCCATTGGCCAGACCTACCTACTGGACGCGATCATCACCACTGTGGACGCCCGCCACGCGCCGCGCCAGATGCTCGACCATCACGAAGCCCAGGAACAGGTGGGTTTTGCCGATCGCATCCTTGTGACCAAGACCGACCTGGCCACACCCCGGGAACTGACGGACCTCAAGGCTCGCCTCATGCGCATGAACCCACGCGCGCCCATCATCGAGGTCCGCCACGGGCAGGCGCCCATCGATGAGTTGCTCGACATCCGCGGCTTCAACCTCAACGCGATTCTGGAGATCGAACCCGAGTTTCTGACCGACGTGAGCCACGAGCACGACGACGACGTGACCTCGTTCGTCTTCCGCGAAAGCAGACCGCTGGACCTGGCGCACCTGGACGAGTTCCTGGGCACCATCGTGCAGGTCTACGGCACAAAGCTGATGCGCTACAAGGGCGTGCTGAACATCCAGGATGTGGACCGCCGCGTGGTTTTCCAAGGGGTGCACATGTTGATGGGCCACGATGAAGGCGCACCGTGGGGCCCGGACGAACAGCGCGAAACACGGATGGTCTTCATTGGCCGCGAAATGCCGAAAGACGTGTTGCTGGCGGGTCTGCAACTGTGTGTGGCCGCAGCTGAGAAAAAGGAGAGTGTCACGCCATGAGAGGCCATGAGGCACAGGCAAAAGCACCCCGTCTGGCACCCGCTCAGGTGATCAGTCTGGCCCTGCTTGCAGGCACGGGAACCGCACTGGCGCAGAGTGCCGCCACATCAAACACCGAAGCCCTGGCTCCAGCGAGCAGAGGCGAACTGCCCACGATCACGGTGACGGGAAGCAGCGGCCAAGACGGCAGTCTGCAGCACCCCACCACCGCCGGCAGCCGCCTGGACCTGACTCCGCTGGAGACGCCGGCCAGCGTGGCCATCGTGCCGGGCGAGCGTATCCGCGCACTGGGTTTGAACACGGTGCTGGAGGCCAAGACGCTGGCGCCAGGCATCACCTCGTCCAATGGCGTGGGCAACGGCGGCAACGTCTTGAATGCCCGGGGTTTCACCGGCCAGAACTCGGTCAAGCAGCTCTACAACGGCCTGGAAATGTTCAACGCGGGCGGCGTGGTGAGCTTCCCGTTCGACCCCTGGAACGTCGACCGCGTGGAAGCCTTGTACGGCCCGGCCTCAGTGCTGTACGGCACCGGCGCCATCGGCGGCGCGGTCAATGTGGTGCCCAAGCGCCCGGACCCGAAGCAGTCTCGCCATGAGGTGCTACTGGGCTTGGGCTCGCAAGGCGCGCGCCAGGCGGCCATCGGCAGCACAGGCCCGCTGGGCAGCGCAGACAGCGGCTTGTCGTACCGGCTGGACCTGAGCCAGCGCCAAGCCGACAACTGGGTCGACCGC
>JAUYGP010000156.1 GCA_030690515.1 Giesbergeria sp. | reverse complement strand
TTCCCACTGCACCCCGGCGTGGTTGTGCCTTGCCGTGCGCTGGGTATTTTGAAGATGGAAGACGAAGCCGGCATTGACGGCAAGGTGCTGGCCGTGCCCACCAACAAGGTTCTGGGCATGTACTCGGCCTGGAAGAACATTGAGGACGTGAACCCCGCACGCCTCAAGGCCTTGGCCCACTTCTTTGAGCACTACAAGGACCTGGAAGAAGGCAAGTGGGTCAAGGTGCTGGGCTGGGAAGGCATTGAAGCCGCTCACAAGGAAATCGTGGATGGTCTGGCCAGCTACCAGAAGTCCTTGGCCTGATGCCAGGATGCTGGCCAGCTTGACAAAGAGCTGACACCCCCACCCCAAAGCATGCTGAAGGCGACTTCTGCATGCTTTTTTCATGGATTACCCGCAGCGGTGCTCGAAAGGTGGCCGATAGACTTCCCGGCATTGTTTTGCGCTTGAGGGAAGGGTGGGGGTTCATGAAGATTTCCGACGTTCGCATTGGTGTCAAGCTGGGGTTAGGCTTTTTTGTCATCGTGCTGCTCACCCTGGCGCTGGGGATGGTGTCCATCGTCCAGCTTTCGCGCATGAATGCGCAGACCTCCAACATTGCAGCGCAGCTGTTGCCGGGGGTGGCTCATGCGGGCGAATTGCGCGTGCTGGTCAACCGCATGCGCCGCGCCGAGGCCGGGTTGATTACTGCCCGCAATGCCAGTGAAGTGGCGGGGTTTGCGGATCAGGTGACGGCGCGCGCCGCCGACCTGGCCAAGGTGGAAAAGCTGTTCCAGCCCCTGCTGGTGACGCCCGAGCAAACGACGGCATTCAGCCAGTACAGCGCGCAAAAGAACGCTTACCTGAAGGTGCAGAACGACCTGCTGGAGATTGCGCGCGGCATCGACTTCACCACCGAAGAGATGATGCAGATGACGGCCGGGGCGCTGGCGTCGCTGTATGTTGGTGATTCCGAAACCTCATTCGTGGCTGCGGCGCAGGCGCTTGAGCGGCTCTCCGACATCAGCACCGATGCGGCCAGCGGTGCGCAGGAGCGAGCGCAGGCCGTTTTTGCCAATGCCCGCATCGCCGTGTTGGGCGCGCTGGCGCTCACCGTGGCGTTGGCGCTGGTGTTTGGCGTTGCGATTGCGCGCAGCGTGTCGCGTCCTGCCGCACAGGCCGTGGCTGCCGCCCGCGTCATTGCCGCAGGCAACCTGGCTGATCCCGTGCCCATGGGCGGGAAGGATGAAATGGGCCAGTTGCTGGCCGCCCTGGCCGATATGCGCAGCAACCTGGCCCAAGTGGTCACCGGGGTGCGCGGCGGTGCCGAAAGTGTGGCGACGGCCAGTGCGGAAATTGCGCAGGGCAACCACGACCTGTCATCGCGCACAGAGCAGCAGGCCAGTGCGCTGGAAGAGACGGCGGCGTCGATGGAAGAACTGAGCAGCACCGTGCGCCAGAACGCAGACAACGCCCGCCAGGCCAACCAACTGGCGGTAAGCGCTTCCAGCGTGGCACAGCAAGGCGGCGACGTGGTGGCCCAGGTGGTGGAAACCATGAAAGGCATCAACACCAGCAGCCAGAAGATTGCAGACATCATTGGCGTGATTGACGGCATTGCCTTCCAGACCAACATCCTGGCCCTGAATGCGGCTGTGGAGGCGGCCCGTGCAGGCGAACAAGGACGGGGCTTTGCCGTGGTGGCCAGTGAAGTGCGCAGCCTGGCAGGGCGCAGCGCCGAGGCGGCCAAGGAAATCAAGAACTTGATTTCTGCCAGCGTGGAGCGCGTGGAGCAAGGCAACGCCCAGGTAGACAAGGCGGGAGCGACGATGACCGAAGTGGTGGCGGCGATCCGGCGGGTGACCGACATCATGGGCGAGATCAGCGCGGCGAGCAGCGAGCAAAGCACGGGTGTGGCGCAGGTGGGAGAAGCGGTCACGCAGATGGACCAAGCTACGCAGCAGAATGCGGCGCTGGTAGAGCAAATGGCGGCTGCGGCCAGCAGCCTCAATGGACAGGCTGGAGAGCTGGTGGAATCCGTAGCGGTGTTCAAGCTGGCGAACGACCATGCCGCGCCGGTGAGAATGCCGACCGCGTCCGTGCGCCCTGCGCTGGGCAGGCAGTTCGCCGCTGCGGCGCCGGTTCGAAGCAAGGTGCAGGGTCTGAACGCTTCCACGCCCAAGTCGCCAGCCCCGCCCAAGGCCCGGCCTGCATCCAAGCCCGCACTGCCGTCGGCGGCGACGCAAGGTAAAAACGAAGACGATTGGGAGAGCTTTTAGCCAACGCTTGTGTCTGAAGGCCATTGCATTGAGGGCAGTCAAGCGTTAAGATTCAAATTAAATGAATCTTTTTAAAGACCGCGATCCTCCGCACGGGGGGCTTGCGATCCTGCCCCCATGAGCCAACCCCTTCCTCCGATACTGTCCCAAGCCACACAGGCGCAACCCGCCGCTGCTCTCCAGGGATGGCCTTTGCTGCGTCTGGGGTTCCGTCCGTTCTATCTGGCCGCAGCGCTGCTGGCATGCCTTTCGGTGCCTATGTGGGTTGCTGTTTTTCTGGGGCATGCTCGCCTGGATTTGCCCATCAGCCCCTTGCTGTGGCATGCGCACGAGATGCTGTTTGGCTTTGCAGCGGGTGTTATCGTGGGTTTCTTGCTGACGGCCGTGAAGGCCTGGACTGGTTTACCCACGCCGCGCGGAGCCTTGCTGGGGGCGCTAGCCCTGCTGTGGCTGGCAGCGCGCCTGGCCGCCGTGACCGCGCCCTACGTGGTCTATGCCGTGTTGGATGTGGCGTTGCTTCCCCTCGTGGCCGGTATTCTTTTGCGGGTGCTGCTGAAATCGGGAAACAAGCGCAACATTCCGCTGATCTCCATCCTCGTGTTGATGTCATTCGCCAACCTGGCCTTCCATCTGGCCGCGATGGGTGTGATCGACATGTCGCCCCTTTCGCCGCTGTATGCCGGCCTGGCGCTGATCGTGATGATCGAAT
>JAUYGP010000154.1 GCA_030690515.1 Giesbergeria sp. | reverse complement strand
AGCAGCTATCAAAAACAAAGCAAAACCTGCGGCGCCCACGGTACACGCCGAGGCGCGCTACACCCATTGGACCTTTGGCGAGCTGCCCGAGTTGATGGAAATCGGCCGGGGCGGGCAGCAGCTCATCGGCTTCCCGGCGCTCATTGACGCAGGCGATGCCGTCACCATCGAAGTGTTTGATGAGCCCGAGCTGGCCGGCGCCAAGCACCGCGCCGGGCTGCGCCGCCTGTTTGCACTCCAAATCAAAGACGCCCTCAAGTACCTGGAAAAGAACATTCCCGACCTGCAAAAGATGGCCGTGGCCTACATACCGCTGGGCACGCAGGAAGAGCTGCGCAGCCAAATTCTGGACGTGGCGATGGACCGCGCGTTTTTGCTCGACCCGCTGCCGACCAATGCGCAGGAGTTTGACCGCCGTGTGCAGGAAGGGCGTGGGCGCCTCACCTTGATTGCCAACGAAGTGGCGCGCCTAGCAGGCACCATCCTTATCGAATATGCAGCAGCGGCGCGCAAGATCAAGGACACCAAAATCGCACCAGATGCCGTGCAGGACGCGCAGCAGCAATTGCAACGCCTGGTGCCGAAAAACTTCCTCACAGCCGCGCCCTGGCCGCAACTGGCGCACTTCGCCCGCTACCTCAAGGCCATCACCGCGCGCCTCGACAAACTGCGCGCCGACCCAGCCCGCGACGCCGCCAAACTAGCCGAACTGCGCCCGCAAGATCAGCGCTACTGGCGTTTGGTGGCAGAGCGCAAAGGCGTGGTGGATGCGCGCATGCAGGAACTGCGCTGGCTGCTCGAAGAACTCCGCGTGAGCTTTTTTGCGCAGGAGTTGCGCACGCCGCAGCCTGTGAGCGTGAAAAGGCTGGACAAGCTCTGGGTGCAGATTCAGAGCTGACCGGCTTGCCGCCGGACTGGCCACCCGTGGCGACAAAGAAGCCATCGTTTTTTTCGATTGCCGGCTTGAAAAGTAACTTATTTGTTATTATTTGAGGCGATACCCTACCTGATTGACTACTACAGCGAGGCCGTTCGTCTGCAGGTGGACGCGCTGCCAGTGACTTTGCGGGTGCGCTATGCCTTGCTGACCCAGCGAATGCTGGTACATGGCCCCGATCTGGGCGCGCCGCACGCCAAGGCACTGGGTGCTGGTTTGCTGGAAATGCGCCTCAAAGGTGCTGAAGGTATTGCCCGTGTGTTGTATTGCGCCATGGTGGGGCGGCGCATTGTCGTGTTGCATAGCTTCATCAAGAAAACCGACAAGATTCCTGCCAAAGACCTGACCCTGGCCCGCAACCGTTTGAAGGAACTGAAAAATGACCGCTAAACAACCCTCCGTCTCGGTTGCGCACGCCGACATGGTGGCGAGCTGGATGCAAGACCCCGACTTTCGTGCCGAATATGAGCGACTGGAGCGCGAAGAAGGCCCCATGTTGGACGCCATCCTGAACGCGCGGCGCGAAGCCGGGCTGACGCAGGCGCAAGTAGCAGAGCGCATGGGGACCAAAGCTCCCGCTGTGGCGCGATTGGAAGCAGCGCTCGTCAGTGGCAAACCTTCGCCCTCGCTGGCCACGTTGCAAAAATATGCCGCTGCTTTGGGCAAGCGGGTACGGGTGCAGCTGGTTTGAGCGCAAGAACTGCGCACCCCGCAGCCGGTGAGCTTGAAGCGGCTGGACAAGTTCTGGGCGCAGATTCAAAGCTGACTTTGACACAAACATATACCCATGGGCGTGCCGGAAAGCGGCTGGCGGCGCAATGCACCGCAGCGCAGAAAGGCGCGCGGGATGTCTGACCGCAACACCGCTGCGCTGATGCGCCGCAGCACGCTGGGCATCGTCGTGTTCTGGCTGGTGGTGATGTCCGTGCTGTACGTAGCGATGGACCGCTGGCGCGCCCCGCGCCCGGCGGTGGTGGCAGCCGATGGGGCGCTGGTCATCCCGCGCGGAGCGGACGGGCATTTTCGCGTGGCGGGTACGGTGAACGGCCAGCCGGTGATGTTCATGGTCGATACCGGCGCAAGCACCGTCGTGGTCACCGATGCGCTGGCGCAGCGCGCGGGTCTCAGCGGCGGCGAACCCACCCGTTTTCGTACCGCCAACGGCGTACGCCAGGGGCGCATGACCACTGCGCAGTCGGTGGTGGTGCGTTCTTTTGCCATGAGCGCCGTGCGGGTCGGCGTGGGCTACAGCGGTGAAAACGCTGACGATGCGTTGCTGGGCCAGAATTTTCTGCAGCATTTCGACGTTCAGATGCTGCGCGATCGCATGGTGCTCAGGCCACGCCGTTGAAGGCTACGGCGGGTTCTCACCGAAGGGTGACCTTGGTATTTGTATGCGGCAGAGGGGATGCGAGGCCTGCGACGGGCGGTGCTTGCATGTGCGCTTTCGGAGGTCGACGTGAGTGCAGAAATTGAACTGGACGTTTGACCCTGGTGGCGATGGTGCCGTATTTGCAATGAGAACTATTCTCATTTAATATTGCACCTGTCCTTTCTACAGCAGACCAGCACCATGCGCTCCATTCCCATCCTTTCGCCCGCCACCACGGTCCCGCAAGAGCATGTGGTGCTCTGCCGCGCCTATGGCGCTGCGCAGGAGCGCTGCAGCCGCATCATGGCGCAGCAGCAGGCCGAGATTGAGGGGCTGCAGGCCCAGGTGCTGCGCCTGCGGGCGGCGGTGGTGGTGCGCGATACAGCGCTGGCGATGGAGCGAGAGCAGGCAGCGCAGCGTACGCTGGAAGCGGCTGCGCCCCAAGCCACACAACGCCACCCTGCAGCACTGCCGTTGAAAGCGCGCCTGCGTGCCTGGCAATGGCTGCAGCCCTGGTTGCGCCAGGGGGGCGCTGCGCCGGAGCCCGCCAGGGATGCCGTGGGTGTGGGCCAGCGGCGTGCGCGTCTGGCCGCGACCGAACTGCTGGGCTGCCAGGGGAGCTGGCTAGGCCCGGGTGTCGATTGGCCTGGGTAGGAGGCTGTCGGACTTGGAAATCGTTGGCTGCAAATCGGCCGCAGCGGTCCATTTTTGGCTTCGCCGCTCTTCGAGAACACCGTCTTTTTGCCCCATAGCCGGGCTATGGGGCGGCAAATCCGGCAAAAACTGTCCTCGCTGGGGCCAATTTTGGTGAAACCTTTGGTTTTCGCTTTCAACGCTCCAAGTCCGACAGCCTCCTAGCGCAGCCTTCCACAACACACCCACCATGCTGGCGCCCAACAATGCCAGCAGTACGCCCAGGTGCGGCAGCACATCGGCCAGCGGTGCGCCCAGCTGGTTCAACCGCAGCGAGGCCTGCACGCCCGCCGTGCTGGGCAGCAACCAGCGC
>JAUYGP010000383.1 GCA_030690515.1 Giesbergeria sp. | reverse complement strand
CTTTTGTGCCGTCGGCGCGCGCGATACAGACAAACTGGCGTTGCGCGAAACCCCGGGCCAGGGCGTGGTGCAATCCTTCCTGGCGCAGGCAGCGCGCGAGCTGGACCTGTGGATTGTGGGTGGCACTCTGCCCATGGCCTGTGACGATCCGCACAAGGTGCGTAACACGGTGCTGGTTTATTCGCCCCAGGGTGACTGCGTGGCGCGCTACGACAAGATTCATCTCTTTCGTTACGACAACGGGCTGGAGCATTACGACGAAGGCAGCGTCATCGAACCTGGCAACACACCGGTGCAGTTCCACCTACCCAGCCGCAGCGGACGCACCTGGTGTGTGGGCCTGAGCGTGTGCTACGACCTGCGCTTTCCCGAGCTGTACCGCCAGCATGCGCGGGCGGGCGCTGACTTGCTGCTCATGCCCAGCGCGTTCACCTGCAGCACCGGCCAGGCGCATTGGGAGGTTTTGCTGCGCGCCCGCGCCATCGAAAACCAGGCCTATGTGCTGGCGCCAGCCCAGGGTGGGGAGCATGAGACCGGCCGACGCACCTGGGGCCACAGCATGCTGGTCGACCCCTGGGGCGAAGTGCTGGGTGTGCTGCCGCAAGGAGAGGGCGTTGTGGATGGCTGGCTGGATGTGGAGCGCTTGCAGCAGGTGCGCGCGCAGCTGCCTGCGCTGGCACACCGGGTGTTGTAGACCCTGGCGTCAAAAACGTGGCCGTGATGGACGATCGCAGCTGAAAACGCTGCAGCCCCGTGCAGTGGGCTTGGGGGCTACCGCGTGCATGGCAGCCGCAGCAACGGTGCGTTGCCGTTGGAGCCGATTTAACGTGGACGTTCGCCGACGAAGATCTCAACACGGCGGTTGCGTGCGCGGCCGTCTTCCGTGTTGTTGGAGGCGATGGGCTGGTAAGAGCCACGGCCTTCCGTCTCGATGCGCGAGCCGCTCACGCCGCGTGCGGTGAGATAGTTGCGCGTGCTGGTAGCGCGGTCCACTGACAGCGGGTTGTTGATGGCGTCGCTGCCGGTGCTGTCGGTGTGCCCGACGATTTGCACATCGGTGTTCTGGTTGTCGCGCAGGCCGGCGGCAAAGCGGTCCAGTACCGGGGCAAAGTTGCCCTTGATTTCGGAGCGACCGGTGTCGAACGAAATGTCGCTTGGAATATCCAGCTTGAGCTGGTTGTTCGCCGTCTGCGTCACGCCAATGCCGGTGCCCTGCGTCGCCTGCTCCATTTCGCGTTTTTGTCTTTCCATGTTTTGCGACCAGATATAGGTGCCCAGGGCGCCCACGCCCGCGCCGACCACAGCACCCGTACCCGCGTGGCCGCCGGTGGCGGAGCTGATCACCGCGCCGGCCAGCGCGCCGACGCCTGCGCCGGTCGCAGTGCGGCGCTGGGTGTCCGTCATGTCCATGTTGGCACAGCCAGAAATCAGCAATGCCGCTGTAGCAGCCAGTACGAGGTGTTTACGCATCAAAATACTCCTTGAAGGGTTGGTCAGTGCAACCGGATGGCACCCGAGCCGTGCTCGGAGCCTTGGAGTTGATTGTCTGCAACACGGTGCCCGCTGCGTATCGGATGGCAAGACGGTGCGGCGTAGGACAGCGCCTTCGAGCAGGGCTGACCTGCCTGGGTTTTACGGGGGCGGTGGCGTCGTATCGTCGTCCCTGGGCGGCTTGATTTCGCCACCTTGGCGCCCCGAAAACATCGTCCACCAGACGATGAGCGCCAGAATCACCAGCGCGGCCAGCGCTTCAAGCAAAATCAGAACCATGAATTGGACTCTCCTGCGCCTTGTGGCGATGGCCTTGATTGTAGGAACGCTGGCCGCCTGCTCCACGCCCCCCGCCCCAGGGCCCGACGACGCGGGTGTGGCACCTCGCCCCACCGTGCCAGCGGCGACCGCTTTTCCTGGCGATACCGGCCCGCTGCCATCGCCCCTGGCGCAGCCCAAGAGCCGCTGGGTGCCGGTGCGCTGGGCAGAGCTGCCCGGGTTTTCTGAAGACGCACTGCACGAGGCCTGGAATGCCTGGATCAAGGGCTGCGAGCGGCCCGCACCGCCGTTCACCGCCCTGTGCGGTGATGTGCGCCGGCTCAGCATTGCCACTCCCGAGGAGCAGCGCGCCTGGATGGTGGCGCGCCTGCAACCCTACCGGGTCGAGGCTTTCGATGGCAGTGCCGACGGCCTGCTCACCGCTTACTACGAGCCCCTGATCGACGCCGCGCGCCAGCCCGGCAACGGCTTTACCGTGCCGCTGTACCGACTGCCCGCAGGCCATGGTGCCCGCAAGCCCTGGTACACGCGCCAGCAAATCGACACCCTGCCCGAGGTCCAGGCGGCGCTGGCGGGTCGGGCCATTGCCTGGCTGCGCGATCCGGTCGATGCCATGGTGTTGCACATCCAGGGCTCAGGCCGTCTGCGCATCACTGAAGCCGACGGCTCGGTGCGCCTGGTGCGCGTGGCCTATGCGGGCACCAATGACCAGCCCTACCAGAGCGTGGGCCGCTGGCTGCTCGACCAGGGCCTGACGCGCGACGCGACCTGGCCTGGGATCAAGGCCTGGATCGCCGCCAACCCGCAGCGGGTGAACGAGCTGTTGTGGAGCAACCCGCGCTACGTGTTTTTCCGCGAGGAGCCGCTGGACGCACTGGACGCAGGTTTTGGCCCGCGTGGCGCGCAGGGTGTGGCGTTGACACCGGGTCGATCCATCGCCGTGGACCGCCTAAGCATTCCGTATGGCACCCCGGTGTGGCTGGCTTCGAGCGGACCGCAGGTGCAACTACAGCGCCTGGTGCTGGCGCAGGACACGGGCAGCGCCATCCTGGGGGCGGTGCGGGCCGACTACTTCACCGGCTGGGGAGCCGAGGCGGGAGAGCTGGCTGGGCGCCTCAAGCAGGGGTTGCGGCTGTGGGCGCTCTGGCCACGGTAGTTTGAATGAAATTGGCCTCTAGCGCTTTCCCAGTAAGCGCTAGTAGCTATTGAAAATAGAGTATTCAGGTCGACAATTTGGACAGATGGGTGAGCGGCAGCGCCCTGCTGGCCTTCACCTCGCCCAGGGAAAAGCTGGTGTGCATATCTTTCACATTCGGCAGGTGCAAAAGTACGTCGCGCGCAAACTGCGAAAAGCTGTCGAGGTCGCGCGCCACCACCTGTAGTTCGAATGTGCCCGTGCCACTGATGTAGTGGCAGGACACCACCTCGGGAATCTGGCGGATCGCGTCTTCCATGGCCCGCGTCAGACCGCCCGTATTTCGCTCTGCGTCCAGCCGCACAAAGGCCAGCACGCCCAGGCCAATCTTGTGGCGGTCAATCTCGGCGTGGTAGCCCTTGATGAAGCCGCTCTCCTCCAGCGCCCGCACGCGGCGCCAGCACGGGGCGGCCGACAGCCCCACGCGCTGGGCCAGTTCGGCATTCGTCAGGCGCGCCTCTTTTTGCAGTTCACCGAGGATGGAAAGGTCGAATTTGTCCAAAGTATTCAATTTGCGGCCTAAAAACGAAAGATCCTTTCTAAGGATAGCCTGAATGTGGCACAAAACGCAAAGACATATCCGCGTTGGGGACATACACTCCTCTGCACACTAGAGCCGCCTCCCTAACCGGGTGGCTGGCCCAGCCCCACCACCGCCCTACAAGGAGCGGAAAACCAAAAACGCCACTGGAGACAACGCCATGAATGCACCCTTGCCCGAGCACATTCGCAAGGCCCTGGAAACGGTCAGCTTGGACGACAACCCGCAACGCGGGTTGCGCCACAACTACGCAGCGAACGGCGCAGCCGGGCGCAGTGGATTTGGCGTCGAGCGTGCTTGCGAAGGAGGTGCACTGTGAACGCCCCGTTGCCTGAACACATTCGCAAAGCCCTCGAAACCGTCACGCTCGACGACAAATACACCCTGGGCGAAGGCCGCGCCTTCATGAGCGGGGTGCAGGCCCTCGTGCGCTTGCCCATGCTGCAGCGCCAGCGCGACGCTGCGGCAGGCCTGAACACGGGCGGTTTTATCAGCGGCTACCGTGGCAGCCCGCTGGGCACCTACGACCAGGCGTTGTGGGCCGCCAAGAAGCACCTGGCCGAGAACCACATCGTCTTCCAGCCCGGCGTGAACGAGGAGCTGGGCGCCACAGCGGTGTGGGGCACGCAGCAGCTCGACTTGTATCCACAAAGCAAGAAGTACGACGGCGTTTTTGGTATCTGGTACGGCAAGGGCCCGGGCGTGGACCGCTGCTCCGACGTGTTTAAGCACGCCAACATGGCCGGCACGGCCAAGCACGGCGGCGTGATCGCCATTGCCGGCGACGACCACATCAGCAAGAGCAGCACGGCGCCACACCAGAGCGACCACATTTTCAAGGCCTGTGGCACGCCGGTGTTCTTTCCGAGCAATGTGCAGGACATCCTCGACATGGGCCTGCACGCCTTTGCCATGAGCCGCTTCTCGGGCGTGTGGTCGGGCATGAAGACCATCCAGGAGGTGGTCGAGTCGTCCAGCAGCGTATCGGTGGACCCGGATCGCGTGCAAATCGTCATGCCCGAGGACTTCGCCATGCCCCCGGGCGGCCTGCACATACGCTGGCCGGACGCGCCGCTGGAGCAGGAGGCGCGCCTGATGGACTACAAGTGGTACGCGGCCCTGGCCTATGTGCGTGCCAACAAGCTTAACTACAACGTCATCCAGGGCCCGCATGACCGCTTTGGCATCATCGCCAGCGGCAAGGCCTACAACGACACGCGCCAGGCGCTGGTCGACCTCGGCCTCGATGACGATACCTGCCGCCAGCTGGGTATTCGCGTGCACAAGGTCAACGTGGTGTGGCCGCTCGAAGCCACCATCACGCGCGATTTTGCCCAGGGTCTGCAGGAAATTCTGGTGGTGGAAGAAAAACGCCAGGTCATTGAATACCAGCTCAAGGAAGAGCTGTACAACTGGCGCGCCGACGTGCGCCCCAACGTGCTGGGCAAGTTTGACGAGGCCGAAGGCGAGAACGGCCAGTGCGGCGAATGGTCCATGCCCAACCCCAGCCAGAACTGGCTGCTGCGCGCCAAGGCCGACCTGACGCCGGCCATCATTGCCAAGGCGATTGCCAAGCGGCTGAAGAAGCTGGGTGTGTCCAGCGACATCGTGGCCCGGATGGAGTCGCGCATCGCCACCATCGACGCCCGCGAGCGCGCCATGATCGAGTTGAAGGCCGACACCGGTGAGCGTGCACCGTGGTTCTGCAGCGGCTGCCCGCACAACACCAGCACCCGCGTACCCGAAGGCTCGCGCGCGGTGGCCGGCATTGGCTGCCACTACATGACGGTGTGGATGGACCGCAGTACCAGCACCTTCACGCAGATGGGCGGCGAGGGTGTGACCTGGGTGGGCCAGGCGCCGTTCACCCGGGATGCGCATGTGTTCGCCAACCTGGGCGACGGCACCTACTTCCACAGCGGCCTGCTGGCCATCCGCCAGTCCATCGCCGCCGGGGTGAACATCACCTACAAAATTTTGTACAACGACGCCGTCGCCATGACGGGGGGCCAGCAGGTGGGCGAGCGGCCTGAGGGGCACTCGGTGCTACAGATCATGCACAGCGTCAAGTCCGAAGGGGCGGTGAAGATCGTCATCGTCACCGACGAGCCGCAGAAATATGCGGGTGTGGTGCTGGCCGACGGTGTCACGGTGCACCACCGCGACGAGCTCGACCGTATCCAGCGCGAACTGCGCGAGATCAAAGGCTGCAGCGTGCTGATCTACGACCAGACCTGCGCCACCGAAAAACGCCGCCGCCGCAAACGCGGTCTGCTTGCCACGCCCGACAAAACGGTGGTCATCAACGAAGCCGTATGCGAGGGCTGTGGCGACTGCTCGGTGAAATCGAATTGCCTGAGTGTGGAGCCGGTGGAAACCCCGTTTGGCCGCAAGCGCCGCATCAACCAGAGCACCTGCAACAAGGATTACTCCTGCGTCAACGGCTTTTGCCCGAGCTTTGTCACCATCGAAGGCGGCAAGCTCAAGAAGCCCAAGAAAGAGAAAAAAGGCGATCTCTCCAACCAGCCGCCGCTGCCCGAACCGGTGCTGCCACAGGCCGACAGTGCCTGGGGCATCGTGGTGGGCGGCGTGGGCGGCACGGGTGTCATCACCATTGGCTCGCTGCTGGGCATGGCCGCGCACCTCGATGGCAAGGGCGTGGTCACGCAGGATGCGGGTGGTCTGGCGCAAAAAGGCGGCGCCACCTGGAGCCATATCCAGATCGCAAACACCCCTGAGGCGATCTTCACCACCAAGGTGGACACCGCCAAGGCAGACCTGGTGATCGGCTGCGATTCCATCGTGGCGGCCCACAAGTACACCCTGGCCGTCATGCAGCCGGGCCGCACCTTTGTAGCGCTCAACACCCATGGCACGCCCACGGCGGCGTTTGTGACCAACCCCGACTGGCAGTTCCCGGGCGGCAATTGCGAGAGCGCTGTGGTGGCCGCTGTGGGCGAGGCCCTGGTGGGCCGCTTTGATGCCGAGCAGGTCGCCATGCAGTTGTTGGGCGACAGCATTTACACCAACCCGCTGCTGCTGGGCTTTGCTTGGCAAAAGGGCCGGGTACCGCTGTCGCTGGCTGCGCTGATGCGCGCCATGGAGCTCAATGGCGTGCAGGTGGACAACAACAAGGCTGCCTTTGAGTGGGGGCGCCGCTGCGCGCACGATCTGGCCGCGGTGCAGGCTTTGTTCCGGGCCGCGCAGGTGATCGCCTTCGTCAAGAAGCCCGCGCTGATGGAAGTGGTGTCGCAGCGCATCGAATACCTCACTGGTTACCAGAACGCGGTCTACGCAGCCGACTACCAAGCCTTCGTCGAAAAGGTGCAGGCCGCCGAATCGCGGCTGGGCACGGGCACGCGCCTGACCGAGGCGGTGGCCAAGTACCTGTTCAAGCTCATGGCCTACAAGGACGAGTATGAAGTGGCGCGCCTGCACACCGACAAGGCGTTTACCGACCGCATTGCCAGCATGTTTGAAGGGGATTACAAGATCGTTCACCACATGGCGCCGCCCCTGCTGGCCCAGCGCAATGACAAGGGCGAGCTGGTCAAACAGTCGTTTGGGCCCTGGATGCGCAAGGCCCTGGGGATGTTGTCCCGCCTGAAGGGGTTGCGGGGCAGTGCGCTCGACGTGTTCGGTAAAACCGAAGAGCGCCGTGTGGAGCGCGCATTGATCGTGCAGTACCGCGAATGCATTGAGGAACTGATCGCGGGCCTGACGCCTGAGCGCCTGGCCTTGGCCGTGGAGATTGCGCAGATCCCGGAACACATTCGGGGCTATGGCCACGTCAAGGAACGCCACCTGCTGGCCGCACGCGCCCAGTGGGACCGTTTGATGGCCCAGTGGCGCAGTCCGGCCGAGCGTCTGGTGGCCTGAACACCGGTGGGCTCTCTGTAGGCATTCGATTGAATGCTATTAAATTTATAGCTTCTAGCGCTTGTCCAGTAAGCGTTGGAGGCTATTTTTGTTCAAATTGATGGAAAAACACTTTCCTGCGAAGTGCAAGACAAGGGGCTTGGCAAGCGCGCGGGGTCCCCGCATACAATGCCCGATTCCGCGCCGTGCAGGTGCCCTCGCGCCTGCGCGTGTTTTCGCGTGTCCCTATTGACCATCCATTCTGGAGTTCTGCCTGTGTTTATTTCTTCCGCTTTCGCCCAGACCGCTCCTGCCGCCGCTGCTGGTGGCGGTGACATCATGTCGACGTTGACGGGCATGCTGCCGTTGGTGTTGATGTTCGTGGTGCTGTACTTCGTCATGATCCGGCCCCAGATGAAGCGCCAGAAAGAGCACCGCGCCATGATCGAAGCCATCGCCAAGGGCGATGAAGTGGTCATCGGTGGTGGCATTCTTGGCAAGGTCGCCCGCATGTCCGAGCAATACCTGAATATCGAGATCGCCTCGGGGGTGGAGGTGCAGGTACAGCGTTCTGCTGTGGTGCAGGTGCTGCCCAAGGGCACCATCAAATAAGCAGCAGCGGCCCTGAAGTCAGGGGACGGCTGCTCTGCACCCCGTCCTGTTCTTGTCCCTGAGGTAAAAGTGCGATCATGAACCGTTATCCGGTCTGGAAGTACGCGATCCTGGTGATTGCGTTGCTGGTGGGGGTGCTTTACACCCTGCCCAATTTCTTTGGCGAGGCGCCTGCTGTGCAAGTCTCGTCGGCCAAGGCCACCATCAAGGTGGACACGGCCGTGTTGCAGCGTGTGGAAGAGGTGCTCAAGGCGGCGGGCCTCACGCCCGATTTCGTCAGCCTGGACGGCAGTTCGGTGCGCGCACGCTTCGATACACCGGATAACCAGCTCAAGGCCAAGGACGCTATCCAGAAGGCACTGATCCCAGACGCCCAGGATCCGGCCTACATCGTGGCGCTGAACCTCATCTCGCGCTCGCCTACTTGGCTGACCGCCTTGCATGCACAGCCCATGTATTTGGGACTCGACCTGCGCGGTGGTGTGCACTTCATGCTGCAGGTGGACATGCAGGCGGCGCTGACCAAGAAGGCCGAGTCGTATGCCGGTGATCTTCGCAGCACGCTGCGCGACAAGAACATCCGCCATGGAGGCATCAGCCGCGATGGCCAGACCGTGGATATCAAAGTGCGTGATGAAGCCACACGCACGGCGGCCAGCAACCTGATCGCCGATCAGTTCCCAGATCTACAGGTCACGACGGTGCCTGACGGCACCGAGCTTAAGCTGCGCGCGTCCATCAAACCCGAAGCCATGCGTCGCGTGCAGGAACAGGCGCTTAAGCAGAACATCACCACGCTGCACAACCGGATCAATGAATTGGGCGTGGCCGAGCCCGTGATCCAGCAGCAGGGGCTGGATCGCATCGTCGTGCAACTGCCCGGTGTGCAGGACACGGCCAAGGCCAAGGACATCCTGGGCCGCACGGCCACGTTGGAAGTGCGTCTGGTGGATGAAGGCACCGAGGCGCGGGCAGCCGAGTCCGGGCAAGGCCCGGTGCCGTTCGGTTCCGAGCGCTATCTGGAGCGCAATGGCCAGCCGGTGATCGTGAAGAAACAGGTCATCCTGACCGGCGAGAACCTGACCGACGCCCAGCCTGGCTTTGATGGCCAGACGCAGGAACCTACCGTCAACCTCACGCTCGACGCCAAGGGTGCGCGCATCTTCCGTGATGTGACGCGGGAGAACATCAACAAGCGCATGGCCATCATCCTGTTCGAAAAGGGCAAGGGTGAGGTGGTGACGGCGCCCGTGATCCGCTCGGAGATCGGCGGCGGGCGGGTGCAGATTTCGGGCCGGATGACCACCATGGAAGCCAACGACACGGCTTTGCTGCTGCGCGCGGGTTCGCTGGCAGCGCCCATGGAAATCATCGAAGAGTTCACGATTGGCCCGAGTCTCGGGGCCGACAACATCGCCCGCGGCATCAACAGCGTAGTCTGGGGCTTGCTGGCCGTGGCGGCCTTCATGTGCATGTATTACCTGCTGTTTGGCGTGATCTCGACCGTCGCGCTGGGTGTCAACGTGCTCATGCTGCTGGCTGTGCTGTCGATGCTGCAGGCTACGCTGACACTGCCCGGTATTGCCGCCATGGCGCTGGCCATTGGCGTAGCGATTGACTCGAACGTGCTCATCAACGAACGCATCCGCGAAGAACTGCGCGAGGGTGCATCACCGCAGATGGCCATTCACACGGGCTACGAGCGCGCCTGGGCCACCATCCTGGACTCGAACGTCACCACGCTGATCGTCGGTTTGGCTTTGTTGGCTTTTGGTTCGGGCCCGGTGCGCGGCTTTGCCGTGGTGCACTGCATCGGCATTCTGACCAGCATGTTCTCGGCCGTGTTTTTCTCGCGCGGCCTCGTCAACCTCTGGTACGGCGACAAGAAGAAGCTCAAGAGCCTGTCCATTGGACAGATCTGGAAGCCGGGAAACACCACCACGGCTTTGGCCCGTCCGGAATAAAGGAGGAAGACCATGGAATTCTTAGTTCCAGCATCACATGCGCTGCGCGCATATGAGCTTCCTCTGAAAATTCCAGAAAAAGGTTAAGAAATCATGGAATTTTTCCGCATCAAAAAAGACATCCCCTTCATGAAGCACGCGTTGGTATTCAACGCGATTTCCTTCATTACTTTCGCTCTGGCGGTGTTCTTTCTACTCTCGCGCGGACTGCATCTGTCGGTTGAGTTTACGGGTGGTACGGTGATGGAGGTGGCCTACAGCCAGCCTGCAGAACTGGCCAAGGTACGCGAAACGGTGACGGGTTTAGGCTACACCGATGTGCAGGTGCAGAACTTTGGCAACTCACGTGACGTGATGATTCGCCTGCCCGTGCAGAAAGGCGTTTCCTCGGCGCAGCAAAGCGAGCAGGTGATTGCTGCCCTCAAAACGGTCGATCCCGAAGCCACACTGCGCCGTACCGAGTTTGTCGGCCCGCAGGTGGGTGAAGAACTGGTACATGGCGGCCTGATGGCGCTGGGGATGGTGGTGCTGGGTATCGTCGTGTATCTGGCGCTGCGCTTCGAATGGAAATTCGGCGTCGCCGCCATCATTGCCAACCTGCATGACGTGATCATCATTCTGGGCTTCTTTGCGTTCTTTCAGTGGGAGTTTTCGCTCTCCGTGCTGGCTGCTGTGCTGGCGGTTTTGGGGTATTCAGTGAACGAATCGGTGGTGATCTTTGACCGGATCCGCGAGGCCTTCCGGCGCTACCGGAAGATGACGACCCACGAGGTCATCGACCATGCCATCACCAGCACCATGAGCCGTACCATCATCACCCACGCTTCGACCGAGGCGATGGTGCTGTCAATGTTCTTCTTTGGT
>JAUYGP010000382.1 GCA_030690515.1 Giesbergeria sp. | reverse complement strand
CACCCCCGGTACGCCGCGCACAAAAGCGCCTAGGTTGTCGCGATTGAGGTCATGCCCCGCATTCACGCCCAGGCCCACATCCAGGGCTGCCTGGGCGGCGGCGCGGTAGCGTTCGAGTTCCTGGGCCTGCCGGTCGGTGCCCCAGGCTGCGGCATAGGGTTCGGTGTACAGCTCCACCCGGTCCGCACCCACCGCCCGGGCCTGCGCCATCTGTGCGGGTACCGGGTCCATGAAGAGGCTCACGCGCACGCCCAGCGCCCGGCATTCGGCAATCAGCGGCGCCAGGCGGGCGGCATCCTGCGGAAAGCTCCAGCCATGGTCGCTGGTGAACTGGTCTTCACTGTCGGGCACAAAGGTGGCCTGGTGGGGGCGGACTTGGCGGATGAAGTCCATCAGGTTCTGCGAGGGATTGCCTTCGATGTTGTATTCCCGATCGGGCCAGTCTTTCATGAGCTGGGCCAGTTCATGCACATCGCTGGCACGGATATGGCGTTCGTCGGGGCGCGGGTGCACCGTGATGCCATTGGCACCGGCCTGCAGGCACAGCCGGGCCGCGCGCAGCACGCTGGGGATACCCAGATGGCGCGTGTTGCGCACCAGCGCAACCTTGTTGACGTTGACCGACAGTGCGGTGCGGTGTCCGTGGGATAGTGGATTCATAGGAACTTACGCAAGAGTGCGACAAGGAACAGCGCCTACCGTTGGCGCGATGGTGCAAAACCATCGCTCATAGTGATTGCATATCCATCATGAACTGGCGTGTGCGCAGCAACGGGTTGCCGCAATGGTATTGCAACAGGGCGCGCAGTTGCGGCTTGAGTTCGCTGGCCACCGGCGCACAGGCGCGCAGCAGTTCGGCAAAAGACGCGCTTTCCTGCAGCGCATCGTGCAGGTGCAACCACCGCGCACCGGACAGGCTGGCCCGCTCGCCAAGGGCAGCTTCGCGCAGACCGCCCTCGGCCACCAGGGCGTAGCGGGCGTCTGGCGCCAAGCGCGCCCCTGTGAGCGTCTGGGTATCCAGCGCCGGCAGCAGGCCGATTTCGCGCAGCAGCAGCAATTCAAAACTGCGTAGCACAGGCTCCAGCGCCTCACCGTGTTCGCTGGCCAGCACGCGCACCACGGCACCGTAGCTATCAAACAGGTGGGTGTGCGGGTCATCGCGCGCGAGCAGGCGCAGCAGCAGCTCGTTCAGGTAGGTGCCCGAGAGCAGCGCGTCGCCCGTGGGCATGATGTGGCCGCCCACCCATTCCGCACCTTTGAGGGTGTGAATGTCACCGGTGCCCGCATCGCTCTGGGTCCAGGTCAGGTGCAGGGGCTGCAGCGGCAGCAGCACCGGACGGAAGTTGGAACTGGGCTTCTTCGCCCCCTTGGCCACCAGCGCTGTGCGGCCATGGTGGCGCGTGAACACTTCCAGAATCAGACTGGACTCGCTCCAGTCATAGCGGTGAAGCACAAAAGCCGGCTCATTGGAAAAGCGGCGCGCGGGCATTTTGCTATGTTTTCAGAAGCTACCAGCACTTGCTGCATAAGCGCTAGAGACTAATTTCATTCAATATTTCAACCGGAGCGCAGCGCCCGCACCGGCGCGGCGCCAAACCAGCGGCCACCGTGGAACGGGCTTCGCCAAGCCTCCGGTGGCGCCCCCCCTTGAGGGGGAAGACGCGAAGCGGCGCAAGAGGTATTTCACTCGTAGCCAAAGGAACGCACCCGCGCTTCGTCGTCCGCCCAGCCGCTGCGCACCTTGACCCAGATTTCGATGAACACCTTGGCATCCATGAGCTTTTCCAGCTCCTGGCGGGTTTCGGTACCGATGCGCTTGAGGCGCTCCCCCTTGTCGCCGATCACCATGGCCTTGTGGCTGTCGCGCTCGACCACAATGGTGGCGGCAATGCGCACCAGGCGCTTGTGCTGCTTGCTTTTCTCTTCGCTGAACTGGTCAATGATGACGGTGGAGGTGTAGGGCAGTTCGTCGCCGGTGAAGCGGAACAGCTTTTCGCGCACCGTCTCGCTGGCCAGGAACTTTTCGCTGCGATCGGTCAGTTCGTCCTCGCCGTACCACCAGGCCTGCTCGGGCAGGTACTTTGCGCAAATGGCGTAGAGCCGCTCGACATCGCCCTTGTTCTTGGCCGACATGGGTACAAATTCAGCGAACGCATGGCGCTCCTGCATGCTCTTGAGCCAGGGCGCAATTTCGGCGCGGCGGTGGATGTTGTCGAGCTTGTTGGCGATCAGCAAGGTCGGAATGCCGGGCTTGAACAGCGACAGCACCTTGGCATCGGCCAGCGTAAAGCTACCAGCCTCGACCACAAAGAGGATCAGATCCACGTCGCCAATCGCACCCATCACCGTCTTGTTCAGCGATTTGTTCAGCGCCGTGGCGTGGCGTGTCTGGAAACCTGGGGTGTCGACGAAGATGAACTGCGTCTGCTCTCGCGTGCGGATGCCGGTGATGCGGTGGCGCGTGGTTTGCGCCTTGCGGGATGTAATGCTGATCTTCTGGCCCACCAGCGCGTTGAGCAGCGTGGATTTACCCACGTTGGGCTTGCCAACAATAGCAATTACGCCACAGCGCTGGCCCTTCGCGTCGGTCTCGGCAGCGCCTTCCGGGCGGGCTGCGGCCAGCATGGATTCGAGGTCATTTTGGCCTTCAGCGCCCGATTCATCTGCGCTGTCAGCTACATTTTTGGTAGCGTTTTCATTCATGGCTGTCTTGCTTTCAGTGTGGCCAGCATGGCCTGCGCCGCGGATTGTTCGGCCGCCCGGCGTGACCCACCGAGACCCCGCTCGGCCAAGGTAAGTTCGGCAATGGCGCATTCCACATCAAAGGTCTGGCGGTGCGCCGCCCCTTCCGTCGTCACCACGCGGTACTGGGGCAGTTGCATTTTGCGGCCCTGCAGCCACTCCTGCAATGCGGTTTTGGCATCCTTGGCGGCCGCCTGCATCTGGGGACTGATCTCCACGGCATCGAGCAGGCGCCGCACCAGCGCCTCGGCCGACGCATAGCCTGCATCGAGATACACGGCACCGATGAGGGCTTCCAGGGCATCGGCCAGAATAGAGGGGCGCTTCTGGCCGCCGGAACGGGCCTCGCCCTCACCCAAACGCAGCACCTCAGACAGGCGCAATCCTAGCGCCAACTGGTGCAGCGTATCCTGCTTGACCAAGTTGGCGCGTACGCGCGAAAGATCGCCTTCGGGCTGGGTAGCCAGCCGGGCGTACAGCAGACTGGCAACGGCCAGGTTGAGCACCGAATCACCCAGAAACTCGAGCCGCTCGTTATGGTCAGCGCTGAAGCTGCGGTGTGTGATGGCACGTTGCAACAGGGAGGGGTCTAAAAACCGGTGCTGCAGGCGCTCCTGCAGCGCAAGAAGAGAAGGCTGCACCTATTTAGTCGAATCTTCAAAACGGTAGACCAGATAGGCCGGGCCTGCCAGGGCTATCTCGCGCGAATACTTATAGGACACAATGATCTTGTCACCGCGCTTGGTAATTTCCAAGTCCTTGCCACTGATCGAAGAAATATCGTCGATGGCACCGGCTCGGTCAAAACTGGCGCGAATTTCAGGCACTGTGGTGCCCTCCTTGGCCGCCTTCGCTGCTGCCTTGCCAATCGAGTGGTGTTCCAGAAAAATCGGTACTGACTGCCCGCCAATGGCAAAAGCCGCCACGGCGAAAACACCAACAAAAATCACGCCGATGAAAGACAGCCCGCGCTGGCGCGAACGGCTGACTGAATGGTGCGCATGCATATACTTTTCCCCTCTTAGTTGTTTGCCGTCGTTGTGGCAGCTTAGTTAAAGGAACCAATGCGTTTGAGGCTACCGAAATTCATCCAGACAAAGAAGGCTTTGCCCACGATGTTGGCCTCCGGCACAAACCCCCAGTAACGCGAATCGAGCGAATTATCGCGGTTATCCCCCATCATGAAAAAATGCCCTTCAGGCACTTTGCACACGACGCCCTCGACACTGTAACGGCAGTTGTCGCGGTAGGTAAAGTTACTGGCACCCTGCACAAAGGCCGGCACATTGGGGTTGTTGAGCAGGCGGTGTTGATGTTCTCCCAGCTGCTCCTCAAACTGCTTGAAATAGTGCATAGCGTTTTCATCAAAGAAGTCTGGCTGCGCCGACGTCTCGATCACCTGCCCATTGATGGTCAGGCGCTTGTTGATGTAAGCCACCTCGTCACCCGGCACGCCTACTACACGTTTGATGTAATCCAGGTTCGGCTGCGGGGGATAGCGAAAGACCATCACGTCGCCGCGCTGCGGAGGTGTTCCATCAGTCACCTTGGTGTGGATGACTGGTAAACGCACGCCGTATGTAAACTTATTCACCAGAATCAGGTCGCCCACCAGCAAGGTGGGAATCATGGAGCCCGACGGAATCTTGAAGGGCTCAAACAGGAAAGAGCGCAACAAAAAGACCGCAGCAATCACCGGGAAAAGCCCCGCCGTCCAATCCAACCACCAGGGCTGCATGAGCAAACGGATCTTTTCGTCGTGCACATTGATGTCTACCTGTGCGATACCCATGCGATCCAGTTCGGCGCGGCGTTGCACCGCTGCATCCTCGATGGCCTGGGCCGCGCGGCGGCGGTGCGGCAAAAAATAGAGCCGTTCGGCAAGCCAATAACAGCCGGTGACCACGGTTGTCAAAAACAACAGCAAGGCAAAATTGCCTTCGATGGTTCCGAAATACCAAGCGCCCATATAGCCCGCAAAGGCGGCAAGCACCAGCGACGTGAGAATTTGCATGGCCTGCATCAGTCGTCCACCTGCAAAATAGCCAGGAAGGCCTCCTGGGGCACCTCGACCGATCCAATCTGTTTCATTCGTTTTTTACCTGCCTTCTGCTTTTCAAGTAGCTTGCGTTTACGCGAGATGTCGCCGCCGTAGCACTTTGCCAGCACGTTTTTGCGCAGCGCCTTGATGGACTCTCGCGCAATGATGTTGCCTCCGATTGCGGCCTGAATGGCCACGTCGAACATCTGGCGGCTGATGATCTCGCGCATTTTGGCCACAACGGCACGGCCCCGGTATTGGCTCTGGCTGCGGTGCACGATGATGGACAGCGCATCGACCTTCTCGCCGTTCAGCAGAATATCGACCTTCACCACATCCGACGCACGGTATTCCTTGAACT
>JAUYGP010000141.1 GCA_030690515.1 Giesbergeria sp. | reverse complement strand
ACTAATTAAATAGCATTCATGCAAGCCCTGCGCCACTATCTCCTGGCCGTGCAGTTCTTCACGCGCATCCCCATCACCGGGCGGCTGGCGCAGTGGGTAGGCTACAGCCCGGCGATGTTGCGCGCCAGCAGCGCGCACTTTCCCGGCGTAGGCTGGCTGGTGGCAGCGGTGGCTACGGGTGTCTTTGCCGCGTTGCAAATGGCGCTGGCGCCCAACCCCATGGCCCCGCTGGTAGCGGCAGTGTTTTGCACCATCACCACCGTGCTGATCACCGGGGGCTTTCATGAAGATGGCCTGGCCGACGTGGCCGATGGCCTGGGCGGCAGCCAGGACCGCGAACGGGCGCTGGACATCATGAAAGATTCGCGCATTGGCGCCTTTGGTGCCATGGCGCTGGTGCTGGCCCTGTTGGCCAAGCTCAGCCTGCTCGCCTTGTTGGGCACGCACAGCCTGACAACCGCCCTGGCAGCACTGGTGGGTGGACATGTGCTGTCGCGCTTCTGGCCGCTGCTGCTGGTACGCCACCTGGAGCACGTGGGCGACACGGCCCGCTCCAAAAGCAAGCCGCTGGCGGACCAGATTTCGGGGCGAGCACTCATCACCGCATTTTTATGGTGTTTTTTGCCTCTAGCGCTTGTTTGGCAAGCGCAAGCAGCTCTATTTTTAATAGCATCCATGACCTGTAGCGCCCTGGCTGCGGGCTGGATGGCCCGCTGGTTTGCGCGGCGCCTGCAAGGCTTTACCGGCGACTGCCTGGGAGCAACGCAGCAGGTCAGCGAAATCGGCTTTTACCTGGGCGCCGCCCTGGCACTGGGGCGCGGGTTCGGCGCATGACGCTCCAGCGGCTGTGGATTGCACGGCACGCGCCCGTATTGCTGCCCCCCGGCACCTGCTACGGTCGGCTGGACGCCCCGGCCGACCCCGCCGCCACAGCCGCCAGCGCCCAGCGCCTGGCCAACTGGCTACCCCAGGGTCTATCGGCCCGCCATTCGCCCCTACAACGCTGCGCTCTGCTGGCCCACCAATTGCAGGCGCTACGGCCCGATATAGCGATCGCCCCCGACGAGCGCCTCGCCGAAATGGATTTTGGCTGCTGGGAGGGACAGGCCTGGAATGCCATCGCACGCACCGACATCGATGCATGGACTGCCCGCTTTGCCGACCACCGCCCCGGTGGTGGCGACAGCCTGGCGCAAATGCTGGAGCGTGTGAACGCGGCACTGCAGGAGGTGCGGGCGCAGCCCAGCGATATGCTGTGGATCAGCCATGCTGGCGTGGCGCGCTGCGTGCAATGGCTGCGGTGTGACCAGGGGAAACAGGGCCAATTCCCCACAGCGGCGCAGTGGCCGGCGCAGGCCCCTGCGCCTGGGCACTGGACCTGCTATGCGCCTATTTGAGACGCAGCGATGACCCCAGCGCAGCCCGCCGCGCGGGTGCAGGCACCGGCGCTGCTGCTGCATTGGGGTTCTGGCCACTGTCGCTGAGCTTGAACTGGCTGACCGCACTGGCCAACCCACGCGCCTGCTCGCGCAGCGACTCGGACGCGGCGGTGGACTGCTCCACCAGGGCCGCGTTTTGCTGCGTCATCTGGTCCAACTGGCGCACCGCCTGACTGATCTGGCCAATGTTGTCGCGTTGCTCGGCGGTCGACGCGGTGATCTCACCAATGATGTCCGTGACACGGCGCACACTGCCCACGATCTCGGTCATGGTTTGACCGGCCTGGCCCACCAGGCGGGCACCGTCTTCCACCCGCTCGACCGAGGCACCGATCAAGGCTTTGATTTCCTTGGCGGCCTCGGCACTGCGGCCCGCCAGGCTGCGCACCTCGCTCGCCACGACGGCAAAACCCCGGCCCTGCTCGCCTGCACGGGCGGCTTCCACGGCAGCATTCAAGGCCAGGATGTTGGTCTGGAAGGCAATGCCATCGATCACCCCCGTGATGTCGGCAATCTTGCGCGAGCTGGTGGTGATCTGCTCCATGGTACTCACCACCCGGGCCACCACGGCGCCGCCGCGCCCTGCCACTTCGGCTGCAGAATTAGCGAAATCATTGGCATGGCGCGAGGATTCGGCGCTTTGCTGCACCGTGCTGGTGAGCAGCTCCATGGACGACGATGTTTCCTCCAGGTTGGCCGCTGTCTGTTCAGTACGGTGACTCAGGTCGTGGTTTCCACTGGCGATTTCGCCGCTGGCGGTGGAGATGTTGCCTGCCGCATCCTGCACCTGGCGCACAAGGTCACGCAGTGACTCCTGCATGCGGCCCATGGCCATCACCAACTGGCCCACCTCATCCTGCTGCTGAACCTGCACATCGCGCGAGAGGTCGCCACCGGCAATGCGCTCAGCCAACCGGCGCGCCAGTTCCAGCGATCGGGTGATGGACCGCACGCTAAAAAAGGTAATGGGAATGAGGACGGCCAGCCCCAGCAACAGCGCCACGCCGATCAGTACGGACATGAAGGCGGTACGCGATTCCACGCCCTGGCGCGCCTCGTCCATACGGGTGCGCGCGCTGGCGGCCAGGTCGCTCATGAGCTTATCGGCCGTCTCCATGTGGCTTCGCAGGCGGTTGGCATAGGCCCCGCCACCGGCACCGTCGAGCATCGCCCCCTCGATCTGCTCGAAGATCGGGTTGATCCCGGTCTCGTACTGCTTGACCTCGTCCAGCACCTTGTCGATCACACCAACGAATTCTGCATCTTCCGCCTGCACCTGCCGCACAGCACCCAGGCTCTTGCGAAGCGCAGCCAGCGCGGCGGCCCAGCGCTCGCGCAGCGTCGATACCTCGACACTGTTGTTGAAGTTGATGATGATGTCTTTCTCGATGCGGCGCAGGTCACCCAGCGTGGTGCGCAGATCGGACATATCGGTGAGGGTCTGCACGCGGTGCGCGAACAGCTCCTGCACGGTATCGCGGGTGCGGTCCAGCGCCACGTAGCCCATGCCCCCGAGCACCACCAGCAGAACCAAAGAAAAAATCGTGCTGAAGTACAGACGTGCGCGAATCGATAGACGGCCCAGAGCGTTCATGGCTCCCCTTCCAGAAAATGGTAGTCATGGGCACTGGCCTTGTTGCCATGCCCCGCCGCAGCCTTGTGGGCTGCATTTGCGATGAATATAAGCGAGGCTGTTACTGGGCACTCACAGGGTATTCACCGCCTGCGACAGCCGCACCTTGGAAACCACTGGCCCAGGCAGCAAGCACGTCACGCCACAGGGTGCAACGGAACGTACAGGCGCCCACCGGCCTTCTGGAACTCTTCGGCCTTGGCCGCCATGCCTTGCGTGAGCGCCTCGCTCTCGGCGACGCCTTTCTGTGCAGCGAACTCGCGCACTTCCTGTGTAATCTTCATCGAGCAGAACTTGGGACCGCACATGGAGCAAAAATGCGCCACTTTCGATGCATCCTTGGGCAGCGTCTCATCGTGGTACTCCTGGGCCGTCTCCGGGTCCAGACCCAGGTTGAATTGGTCTTGCCAGCGAAAGTCGAAACGCGCTTGGCTCAGCGCGTCGTCGCGCGCGCGGGCCCCTGGATGCCCCTTGGCCACGTCGGCGGCATGCGCAGCGATCTTGTACGCAATGATGCCCTGCTTGACGTCATCGCGGTCGGGCAGACCCAGATGCTCCTTGGGCGTCACGTAGCACAGCATGGCCGTGCCCATCCAGCCGATCATGGCGGCACCAATCGCGCTGGCAATGTGATCGTAGCCCGGTGCGATGTCGATGGTCAGCGGGCCCAGGGTGTAGAACGGCGCCTCGTGGCAGGTCTTGAGCTGCTCGGTCATGTTGGCCTGGATCAGGTGCATGGGCACGTGGCCGGGGCCTTCGATCATGGTCTGCACGTCGTGCTTCCAGGCCACCTGGGTCAATTCGCCCAGGGTGTGCAACTCGGCAAACTGGGCTTCATCGTTCGCGTCCGATGCACAGCCGGGGCGCAGGCCGTCACCCAGGCTGAAGGCCACATCGTAGCTCTTCATGATGTCGCAGATGTCTTCAAAGTGCTCGTACAAAAAGCTCTCACGATGGTGCGTCATGCACCACTTGGCCATGATGGAGCCGCCGCGCGAGACGATGCCGGTGACGCGCTCTGCGGTCCACGGGATGTAACGCAGCAGCACGCCGGCGTGGATCGTGAAGTAGTCGACGCCCTGCTCGGCCTGCTCGATCAGCGTGTCGCGGAAGATTTCCCAGGTCAGGTCTTCGGCAATGCCGCCGACCTTTTCCAGCGCCTGGTAGATCGGCACGGTGCCGATGGGCACGGGTGAGTTGCGCACGATCCAGTCACGCGTAGTGTGGATGTTTTTGCCGGTGGACAGGTCCATCACGTTGTCAGCACCCCAGCGGATCGCCCAGACCAATTTTTCAACTTCTTCCTCGATGCTCGACGTGACAGCCGAGTTGCCGATGTTGGCGTTGATCTTGACCAGGAAGTTGCGCCCGATGGCCATGGGCTCGACCTCGGGGTGGTTGATGTTGGCCGGAATGATGGCGCGGCCACGCGCTACTTCGTCGCGCACAAACTCAGGGGTGATGATCTTCGGGATCATGGCGCCCAGGGGGTTGCCCGCCAGGCGCAGCTCACGGGCGGCGTCCTGCTGGTACTGCGCCATCCATTCGCGCTTGCCGTTTTCCCGGATCGCCACGTACTCCATCTCGGGGGTGATGATGCCGCGCCGCGCGTAGTGCATTTGCGTAACGTTGGCACCACTCTTGGCGCGCAACGGCTGGCGTTGCAGGGCTGCGGCTTCAGCGCGCAAAGTGGCCAGACGAACAGCGTCTTCGCTCTTGCTGCCATCGTCCAGTGCCACGGGCGAGCGGCCCTGGTAGCGCTCAGTGTCGCCACGCGCGTCAATCCAGCCGCCACGCACACTGGCAAGTCCCTTGCGCACGTCGATCACTGCTTGCGGATCGGTATAGGGGCCCGAGGTGTCATACACACTGACATGCTCGCCATTGGTGAGCGCAATGTCGCGCACCGGCACACGCAAGTCGGGGTGCAAAGCGCCTGCGATGTAGGCCTTCCGCGAAGCCGGAAAGGGGTCACGGGCACGTGCCAGCAAACTGGCGAAGGATTCACGGGCAAGGGGGTCGGGGGCGTTCATGGCAGGTCTCCTGGGTCCGGTGGATGGGTGCTCCGGACTGGACCTGCGCCTCCATAGACACGGATAGCATCTGTGGACGGCGTGTAAGCCCGATGGGGCATGCACGCAGACAAGGAGGTCGGCTCTTCTTCCGCCGGTATGAACCGGATCAAGTTCGTCGGGTTCGCCAGGGAGCCTGTTTCCAGACCCCCGGCATCTCAGCGCATCAGCACACCCCGGAGCAGGGGCGAGTATAGGCCGAGAAATCACTTACAGCGTCAGAAGCCGCGCTCCAGGATGAGTACCGCAAAGAAAACACCTGCGGCGATCATGGTCCACTTGAGCACGATAAAACCCAGCTGTTTGTAGCGCGCCTGACCGGTGCCCGCGTAGAACGCGAAGCACAGCGCCGCCACGAGCAGCAGCAGCATGACGATCCAGCGAAAAAGTAACATAGGGAAAAGGCCCTTAGCGGCCGTTACCAGGCGCGCACCGGCTGTGCGAAGCCGGTGGGTGCCAGACGTTCGTTCTCGAACGTGACGATTTCCCAGGCCTCGGGATGGGCTTCGAGCTCGCGCAGCA
>JAUYGP010000130.1 GCA_030690515.1 Giesbergeria sp. | reverse complement strand
TGCTGGGCTCCACGCGCGCCAAACCCGGTGCGACCGGGAGCACACCCACGGCGCAGGTCGTCAACCTGGACGTACGCCGCAAGATTGCCGAACTGCCCATTGCCGGCATGCCACACCTGGGCTCGGGCATCACCTTTGCATGGAACGGCACCACCGTGCTGGCCAGCCCGAACCTGAAGGACGGCGCCATCGACGTGATCGACATGAAGACCTGGAAAACCGTCAAGACCATCCCCACACCCGGCCCCGGTTTCTTTATCCGCAGCCACGAAAACACGCCCTACGCCTGGGCGGATTCGATGATGGACCCCAAGTCCAAAGACACGCTGACGCTGATCGACAAAAAAACGTTGGAGCCCGTAGCCCAGCTCCGCGAACCCGGCCGCACGCTGGCGCACACCGAGTTCACCAAGGACGGCCGCTACGCGCTGGTGAGCGTGTGGGAAGGCGAGGGCGCGATCATCGTGTTCGATGCGCAAACGCTCAAAGAGGTCAAGCGCCTGCCCATGAGCAAGCCCGTAGGCAAATACAACGTGTGGAACAAGATCACGCGCTCGGAAGGCACGTCGCACTGAGCGCCACGGGGCGCCGCATCCGCAGTGATTTACTATACTATTTATAGCTGCTAGCGCTTACCAGATAAGCGCTATAGCCTATTTTTACCTGATTTGCGATATACCTCAAATAGGGACATCAGCCTCTGTACAAATAGCGGCGCCCGGGATTGGCTCCCTCGCCCCTTGTGGGAGAGGGCGGGGGGAGAGGGGTGTTTTGGAACAGAACACTATGCTTGTTTCCCCCTCTCCCCAACCCTCTCCCGCGAGGGGAGAGGGAGTGAAAACCCTCTGAGGTATGTTCCTGGTCGGGTGTTTTTATCATTGTTTTTGATGTGCCGGCACGCTGGCCACTGGCTCAGCACCCGCCACGATGGGCGCGTCCTGCGCGATCTGTCCATCTACCAATTCCACCAGCCGATCGCACCGCGCGGCCAGGCGCGGGTCGTGGGTGACCACGATGAAGGTGGTGCCGCGCTCGACGTGGATGCTGCGCAAAAGCGCAAACACCTCGGACGACGAGACGGTGTCGAGATTGCCCGTAGGCTCATCGGCCAGCACCAGCGGGGGGTTCATGACCAGCGCCCGCGCAATCGCCACGCGCTGCTGCATACCGCCTGAGAGCTCGCCGGGGCGCTTGTCCATGGCCTGGGACAGGCCCACGGCGTCCAGCAGGCTGCGGGCTCGCTCACGCTGTGTACTGCTCACGCGGCCCTCGCCCATGAGAGCTGGCAGGGTCACATTCTCCAGCGCCGAAAACGCCGGCAGCAGGTGGTGGAACTGGAACACGAAGCCCAGCGTGTGGCGCCTGCGCAGGGTCAGCGCAGCATCATCGAGCCCCTGCACCCCCTCGCCCTGCAGGCGGTAGCTGCCCGATGTCATGGGTTCCAGCAGGCCCAGGATATTGAGCAGCGTGCTCTTGCCCGAACCGGACGGACCCATCAGCGCAATGAACTCGCCAGCCTTGACGCGCAAGTCCAGGCCGTGCAGCACTTCGGCTTCGCTGGGACGGCCCAGGTTGTAGCTTTTCTTGACGGCATCCAGCGCAATCAACTCGCTGCCAGGGCTGGCGATGGCTGCAGAAACAGGGGAGGCAAGTGGTGCGGTCACGGACAAAGGCCCAGGGAT
>JAUYGP010000125.1 GCA_030690515.1 Giesbergeria sp. | reverse complement strand
GCCAAAGCCTGAAGCCCGAATAGGCTCCGCGCCTCTTCTTTGCCCAAATATCCCCGCCGGAGGCTCCCGCCGGCAGGGCTTGCCTCTGAAGGCCGTTCGGCGCTCAGGCCTTCGGCTTCGCGGCCTTTGCAGGCTTCGCCTCCAGCGCATCCAGCCGCGCCTTCAGCGCCTCGTTTTCCTCGCGCGCCTTCTGCGCCATCGCCCGCACCGCGTCGAACTCTTCGCGAGTAACAAAGTCGCGATCGGCCAGCCAGCGGTCCATCCAGCCCTTCATCGCTGTCTCCGCCTCGGTCCTGGCGCCCTGCGCCACGCCCATCGCGTTGGTCATCAGTTTGGACATCTCGTCAAAGAACTTGTTCGGCGGTTGCATCCGGGGCTCCTGCGCAGGGGTTTGACCCTATATGGTCGGCCCGGCCCAAAACCTCAAGGTTGACTTCACCGCAGGGCCGGGGTCTTTCTCGGGCCAAAGGAGACGTCATGTCTGGTGCCATCCCGTTCCCCGCGCTCAGCCCCGAGATATTCACGATCTCGCTGTTCGGCGCCGAATTCGCGCTGCGCTGGTATGCGCTGGCCTATATTGCCGGGCTTTTGATCGGCTGGCGCATTCTGCTGGCGCTGATGCGGCGTCCGGGGCTTTGGGGCACCGAACCGCCGATGGCCCCCGAACGGGTCGAGGAGCTGCTGACCGCAATCATCATCGGCGTAATTCTCGGCGGGCGGCTTGGCTTTGTGCTGTTCTATCAGCCGGGGCACTACCTGACCCATCCCCTTGATATTCCAAAGCTCTGGCAGGGCGGCATGTCGTTTCACGGCGGCTTTCTGGGGGTTGTGGTCGCGAGCTACTGGTACTGCCGCCGGCACGGCATCGCGCCGTTGCGGCTGGCCGACGCCGTGGCGGTCGCATCGCCCGTGGGGCTGATGCTGGGGCGCATTGCCAATTTCATCAATGCCGAGCTTTGGGGCCGCCCGACCACCATGCCCTGGGGTGTGATCTTCCCCGGTACCGCGGCGCAGGATTGCCCCGGCGTAATCGGTGCCTGCGCGCGCCACCCCTCGCAGCTTTACGAGGCCGGGCTTGAGGGGCTGGTGCTGGGGCTGGTGCTGTTCTGGCTGCTGCGGCGCGGGGCGCTGCGGTATCCGGGCCGGTTGCTGGGGGTATTTCTGACCGGCTATGGCGCGGCGCGGGTGTTCGTGGAACTCTTCCGGCAGGCGGACGCGCAATATGTCTCGGTCGACAATCCTCTGGGCCGCGTGCTGGGATCGGGGCTTTTGGGGCTGAGCATGGGGCAGCTTTTGTCACTGCCGATGATCGCCGTCGGGCTGTGGTTCCTGTGGCGCTCGAAACCCCGCACATGACCTCGCTTGAACAGGCGCTGATTGCGCGCATAGCGGCCGGGGGGCCGATGCCTCTGGCAAGCTATATGGCCGCGTGCCTGCTTGACCCCGCGCACGGCTATTACACCCGCCGCGACCCGTTCGGTGCCGCCGGCGATTTCACCACATCGCCCGAGATCAGCCAGATGTTCGGCGAGCTTCTCGGGCTGGCACTGGCGCAATCATGGCTCGACCAGGGCACACCGCCGCACATCGTGCTGGCGGAGCCGGGGCCGGGGCGCGGCACGCTGATGGCCGACGCCACCCGCGCGATGGCGGCGGTACCGGGGCTGCACGAGGCGATCAGCCTGCATCTGATCGAGGCCTCGCCACTGTTGCGGCGCGCGCAGGCCGAGCGGCTGGGCACGCTTGCGCCATGCTGGCACGAAGGCCTCGAGACGCTGCCCGAGGGCCCGCTCTACCTGATCGCCAACGAGTTCCTTGACGCGCTGCCGATCCGCCAGTTTCAGCGCCAGGGTGCGGGTTGGGCCGAGCGGCAGGTGGGCGCGCAGGCGGGCAGGCTGGCGCTGGGGCTTGCGCCCCCGGTACCGCTGGCCTCCCTCGCGCACCGCCTGCACGACACGCGCGAGAACCTCACGCGGGTGGAAGACATCCTGCGCGAACTCAATGCCAACCTCGAAAAACTGGAGAAGCAGGCCGAGGTGGCCGCACGCTACAACCTGCTGCAAGGCGATGCAACGCTCAAGCAACACCAGCAATGGTTTTTGAAGCGCGCCGACGCCGAGGCGGACCAAGAAAAGGTACGCATGGACGGCCTGCAGGCCGTCAACGACCTGGAAGCGCGCATGGCCGACCTGCGCCATATCGAGGCCGAGCTGGAGACCATTCGCCAAGCACATTACGCCGCTGGTGACCAGGTCAACCAGGCGCAAGGCAAGCTCTACGAAGCCACGGCCGAAGTGGGTCGCCTGGAGGCCGAGATCCGCTACGTGGTGGAAGGGCGCCAGCGCGTGGAGCAGCGCCTGGTTCAGCTGGCCGAGCAAATTGCGCAATGGCAGGCCCGCCGTGAGGAGGCCGATGCCGAGCTGGAGCGCCTGGCCGGTGCCGGGGT
>JAUYGP010000121.1 GCA_030690515.1 Giesbergeria sp. | reverse complement strand
AATCCTCGCGATAGCAACGGCTATCGCTGCGGTTTGCGCCTTGTCTGACGACGATTTCGACATCTTTTTTTCTTCAACCAACTTCCAACTCAGGACACTAGAAGGCTGTCGGACTTGGAGCGTTGAAAGCGAAAATCGGCCCCAGCGAGGACAGTTTTTGCCGGATTTGCCGCCCCATAGCCCGGCTATGGGGCAAAAAGACGGTGAAAAATGGACCGCTGCGGCCGATTTGCAGCCAACGATTTCCAAGTTCGACAGCCTCCTAGACCACCGCAATCGGCCGTTTGGCGGGTGTGTACGTATGCATGTGCCCCACGCCACAACACAGCTGGGCCGTTGTGGTGTTTCAAAGGTTGGCGTCGAGAACATGACAGCAGAACCGGGCCTGCGTCGCTACACTCATTTTTTGGCGTGGCCTTGCTGCACCGCCTGTCTGACCTGTCTGACCTGTCTGAGGAGCCTGACGCATGACCGATTCAACCCCCTACACCCCGCCTGCCATCTGGCAATGGAACAAGGAAAATGGCGGCAAGTTCGCCAGCATCAACCGGCCTATCTCCGGCGCCACGCACGAGAAAGCCCTGCCGGTCGGAAAGCACCCACTGCAGCTGTATTCCCTGGGTACACCCAACGGCGTCAAGGTGACCGTCATGCTCGAGGAACTGCTGGCGCTGGGGCACAGCGGCGCTGAATATGACGCCTGGCTCATCAATATCCAGGAGGGCGCGCAATTTGGCAGCGGCTTTGTGGCGGTGAATCCCAATTCCAAGATTCCGGCGCTGCTGGACCGCAGCGACGCAGCCCACCCCGTGCGCGTGTTCGAGTCTGGCGCCATCCTGCTGTACCTGGCGGAGAAATTTGGCGCCTTTGTTCCTGCCAGTGGTGCGGCGCGCGCCGAGTGCCTGTCGTGGCTGTTCTGGCAAATGGGCAGCGGGCCGTTTTTGGGCGGCGGCTTCGGGCATTTCTATGCCTACGCGCCAGAAAAGTTTGAATACCCCATTGATCGCTTTGCCATGGAGGTCAAGCGCCAGATGGATGTGCTGAACAAGCGCCTGGCAGAGCACGAGTTCATCGCCGGCAGCGACTACACCATTGCCGACATGGCGATCTGGCCCTGGTATGGGGCGCTGGCCCGGGGCCAGTTGTACGAGGCGGGCGAGTTTTTGCAGGTGCACGAATACACGCATGTCGTGCGCTGGGCCGAAAAGATCGCCCAGCGCCCGGCAGTGCAGCGCGGCCGCAAGGTGAACCGTGTGTTTGGCGACCCCGCCAGCCAGCTGCACGAGCGCCATGATGCCAGCGACTTTGATACCAAGACGCAAGACAAGTTGGCCTCATCCACTTAAGGACACCCCCATGATTACCTTGTATGACTGCGCCTCGGCGCCCAGCCCGCGCAGGGCGCGCATCTTCCTCGCTGAAAAAGGCGTGCCACACGACACCATTGCGGTCGATCTGCGCACCGCCGAGCAACTGGGTGATGCTTACCGACAGATCAACCCGCAGTGCACGGTGCCCGCGCTACGTACCGATGAGGGCCTGCTGCTGACCGACAACGCAGGCATTGCGGCCTATCTGGAGGCACGCTACCCCGAGCCGCCCCTGCTGGGCACCACACCTGAGGAAAAGGCCGAGGTGGCCAGCTGGAACTGGCGCATGGAGTTCGAGGGCCTGCTGGCCATTGCCGAAGCGCTGCGTAACAGCGCGCCCGCCATGGCCAACCGCGCGCTGCCAGGGGCGGTGAACTATCCGCAAATTCCCGCATTGGCCGAGCGTGGTCTGGCGCGGGTCGATCAGTTCTTTGATGCGCTCAATGCACGCTTGGCGGGCCGTGGGTTTGTGGCGACGGAGCGTTTGAGCGTGGCCGACATCACCGCCGTGGTGGCGGTGGACTTCGCCCGCATCGTCAAGCGCAAGCCGGGCGAGCAGCACGCCGATCTGCTGCGCTGGCGCGCCGCCATGGCAGAGCGGCCGTCGATGGCACTGTAAAGCGCTGCCATGGCTGCGCCCAAAACGCTGCTCATCGTTTACCACTCGCTCACCGGCGGCACGCGGCAGATGGCCGAGGCCGCGCGCGATGGGGCGGCAGTGGAGGGCGGCGTGGCGGTGCACTTGCTGCACGCTGCACAGGCCGGACCCCAGGACATGCTGGCCGCAGACGGCTATCTGTTTGCCACGCCCGAAAACCTGGCAGCCATCAGTGGGCAACTCAAGGATTTTTTTGACCGCAGCTACTACCCGGTGCTGGACCGGGTGAACGGCCGCCCCTACGCCAGCCTGGTGTGTGCGGGCAGTGACGGAAGCAACGCCGCGCGGCAGGTTGCGCGCATTGCGACGGGTTGGCGGCTCAAGGCCGTGGCGGACCCGATCATCGTCTGTACCCACGCGCAAACAACCGAGGCGATTTTGGCGCCCAAGCAGATCAGCAGCGAAGACCTGGAGCGCTGCCGTGCGCTGGGCGAGGCCCTGGCGGCGGGGCTGGCGCTGGGGGTGTTTTAGTTTGCTATTTGTTTTATAGCTTCTAACGCTTTACCAGTAAGCGATAGAGGTCAATTTGACTTGTATTTTTAAGTTGCGTGCTTACCTGCCATCAACGCCAGGCGGTGGCAACCAGCTGGCTGTAGTGCACGCCCGGCCGCCCCAGCAAGCGTTCAAATACGGCCGCGTTGCCCACGTTGTCGCTGCCCAGCATGGCCAGGGTTTCACTGCACCAGGGCGAGGCGGGCACGGCGTCGCCCAGGCGGGCGCTCATGTGTGTCAGCCACTGTGGCAGGCGCAGCACCTTGGCCGGGCTGGAGCCTAGCTGCTGGCGCAGGCTGGCAATCAAGTCGCCCATGGTGAGCGCCTCGGGCCCGGTGCAGTCGATCACGCCGGTCTGCTCGACGGCCGCGCCGAGCAGGGCCACCACGGCTGCCGCCAGGTCGTGTACCGACACCGGCTGCACCCGTGCGTCGAGCACGGGGCCTGGGAACAGCGCCACGGGCAGGCGTGCCAGGTTCATGAACAGCGCACTGCTGTCGCCACCCTTGCCATACACCACGCTGGGCCGCAGGATGGCGGGGCGCAGGCGGCCCTGGGCTGCCAGTGCCTGCACATGCGCCTCGGCCGCTATTTTTGTCTGGGCGTAGCGCGTGTTGCTGCCCTCAATGCCCAGGGCCGAAATCTGCACCACGCGCCGCACCCCCGCCTGGGCGCAGGCGTCGAACAGTGCGATGGGCGTATCGCGGTGTACCGCGTCGATGGGGCGTGCGCGGGTGTCGCGCAGTACGCCCACGGCGTTGACCACGGCGTCAATGCCCTGCAGCCGGGGCAGCCAGGGGGCGACCGTGGTGTCGTGCGCAAAATCCATGGGCACCAGTCCGGGTTGGGCGCCAGCGCTGCGTGGCGAGGCGCCGCCGTGCACGGTGTGGCCTGCAGCCTCCAGGGCGGCTTGCAGTGTGTGGCCAATGAAGCCGGTGGAGCCAGTGAGCAAAACGTGCATGGTGGGGTCTGATAAAGACGGCGTTGGTGTCAACGATACGACGGTTTGCGCTGAAGCGCCGGGCAGGGCGGCGGGCCGCCCGGGGCGGTGCGTGGGCTTGCCAAGCGGCTAAGCACAAAAAACCTGCAGCGCCTAGACTTGGTTCCCGCTTTCCGTTGCCCGATCACCTTTTTACGAGAACCCCATGCCGCTTGAAGATATCTGCACCGATGTGAATGCTTTGCTGCCCGGCCGCAGCACCGAAGCGGGCGCGCGCCGCCGCACGGTGCTGCAATCTGCCGTGGGGCTGGGTTATGCCGCTGCTGCCGCGCCGCTGATGGCGCAGACGGCCGTTGCCACGCTGACCGACGGCCTGGATGCCGGGCGCATCCATTACACGGTGGACGGATTCCAGGTGCCCGCCTACCGGGCAGGGCCCGCAGGCAAGACCCATTTGCCCGTGGTGCTGGTGGTGCAGGAAATTTTTGGCGTGCATGAATACATTGCCGACATCTGCCGCCGCCTGGCGCGAGCGGGCTATCTGGCCATTGCCCCTGAGCTGTACGCGCGCCAGGGCGATGCCAGCCAGTATGGCGAGATGGCCAAGCTCATGTCCGAACTTGTGGCCAAGGTGCCGGATGCGCAGGTGATGGCCGACCTGGATGGCGCGCTGGCCTGGGCCGGTCAACACGGTGGCGACCCCACGCGCTCTGCCATTACCGGGTTTTGTTGGGGCGGACGCATCACCTGGCTCTATGCCGCGCACGGCCCGGTGAAGGCCGGCGTCGCGTGGTACGGCCGTCTGGTGGGCAGTGCTACCGCACTCACCCCCCGGCACCCGGTGGACATTGCCGCCCAGCTCAAGGCCCCGGTGCGCGGACTGTATGGCGGGCAGGATGGCGGCATCCCCCTTGACACGATTGATAAGATGAAAGCCGCTCTGGCGCAAGGTTCTGTGGCTGCCAAGGCGTCCGAGTTCGTGGTCTATCCCGATGCGCCCCACGCCTTTCATGCCGATTACCGTCCCAGCTACCGCAAAGCCGCCGCTGAAGACGGCTGGGCGCAGGCACTGGCATGGTTCAAGGCGAACGGCGTGGGCTGAGAGAGGATCACAATACTCCCTTGCTGCCCTTGTTTCGTCGGGTCGTGCGGTGTGTGTTGTCTGCGACGAAACGCCCGGCCAGGGCTGCTTCGCTGCGTTTTGTGAGCCGCTTCAACTCCCGGGCAGGCTGCCGGTGGCAGACGGATGGCGCATTCTGTGAATTTTGATAAAAACAGCCCTTAAGGCATATAAGTAAAGCGCTTCTAGCTATGTTATTGGTAGCAATTGTTCTGTCCACCCTGGCGGCGGGCATTGGCAGTGTATGGGTGGCTGCCTTGCTGATGCGGGCGGGCCTGGGTTCCCGCGAAGGTGGCGTGGGGCAGCAGCACTTGTTGAGCCTGGCGGCCGGCGCCCTGCTGGCCACGGCTTTCATGCACTTGCTTCCCGAGGCGTTTGAGAGCCAGGCCGGTGCGCACGACCTGTTCGCCACGTTACTGGTGGGCCTTGTCTTTTTCTTCCTGCTCGACAAGGCCGAACTGTGGCACCACGGACACGAGCACAGCCATGCAGTGCATGACCATGGCCACGCGGACGACCACGATCATGGGCATGCCCACGCCCATGGCGACGCTCCGCGCACCGGCGGCTGGACGGTGCTGACCGGTGACAGCGTGCATTGTTTTGGCGATGGCGTGCTCATTGCATCCGCCTTTTTGGCCGACATGCGCCTGGGCTTGATTGCTGCGGTTTCTGTGTTGGCGCACGAGGTGCCGCACCACATGGGCGATTTGGTGGTGCTACGCCAGGCAAGCGCCAGTCGGCGTATTGCCCTGGTCAAGGTGTCATTGGCGGGCGCGGTGACCGCACTGGGCGGCGTGGTGGGCTATTTTCTGGTGGGCCAGTTGCAGGAAAGCCTGCCGTATTTTCTGGCCGTGGCATCCGGCAGTTTTATCTATGTGGCGCTGGCCGACCTGATCCCGCAACTGCAAAAGCGCTTGAGCGCCCGCCAGACCGTTGCACAGATCGTCTGGTTGCTTCTGGGCATGGGCGTGGTGATGCTGGTCAGCGGAGCCGCGCACGCTCACTGATGTGCAAGGCTTCTTGGCGTTGCGGGGCGATGGAGTACATGACCTTCATTTAGGCACCAATCGCAAAGACCGCTGGCGTGTGCTTGTCCGGTGCCACGGGATGCTGACGCCAGGTGTGCACCGGCTGGCTGCGCGTGTGCGCTTCGGGCAGCGTGATGCCGCTGCTGATGGCCAGGCGCGTGCCCGGCTGCAGTGAGTGCAGCAGGGCCTGCAGCAGCGCAGCATTGCGGTAGGGCGTTTCG
>JAUYGP010000112.1 GCA_030690515.1 Giesbergeria sp. | reverse complement strand
GGCAGGCGCGTGGCTGCGCGCGCCGGGCGAGCGGCTGGACTACTGCATCGTGGGCGAGCCCACTGCTGTGCACAAAACGGGGGACATGATCAAGAACGGGCGCCGCGGCACACTCAGCGGCAAGCTCACCGTGCGCGGCATCCAGGGCCACATTGCTTATCCCCACCTGGCGCGCAACCCCATCCACCAGGCCGTTCCGGCATTGGCAGAATTCGCCGCCATGCGCTGGGACGAAGGCAACGCCTTCTTCCAGCCCACCAGCTGGCAGATGAGCAATATCCACGGCGGCACGGGCGCAAGCAACATCATCCCCGGCGACGTGACCATCGACTTCAACTTCCGCTTCTGCACCGAATCCACCGCCGAAGGCCTGAAACAGCGGGTGCATGCCGTGCTTGACCGCCACGAGCTCGAATACGAACTGCAATGGACACTGGGCGGCCAGCCCTTCCTCACCACCCCCGGTGAACTGGTGGTCGCCGTGCAGCAAGCTATTTCCGAAGAAACCGGCTTAACCCCAGAACTCTCGACCACCGGTGGCACCAGCGACGGCCGCTTCATCGCCACCCTCTGCCCCCAGGTCATCGAGTGCGGCCCACCCAACGCCAGCATCCACAAAATCGACGAGCACATTGCCCTGGCCGACATCGAACCGTTGAAAAACATCTACCGCCGCACCCTCGAAAACCTCCAGGCGCAGGCCTTGACCGGCGCGCACGCCGCATGAGTGCAGCCCCCGCCGCACCCCTGCCACCGCTCGCTGGCGACACCGTGGGCGCACTCATCACATCGGGTGCGCAGCAGCTCCAGGCCGCCGGTGTATCGTTTGGCCATGGCACCACCAACGCCCAGGACGAAGCCGCATGGCTGGTGCTCTGGCGCCTGGGGCTGCCGCTGGACACTCCGCTCGGCGATGCCCCCGATTCCAAACAAAATATGCCTGTAGCGCACGACAAGCAAGCGCTGGTAGCTACACTTTTTGAAGAACGCATCAGCACGCGCAAACCCGCTGCCTACCTGACGCGCGAAGCCTGGCTGCAAGGCGTACCGTTCTATGTGGACGAACGCGCCATCGTGCCGCGCAGTCTGATTGCAGAGCTCATCGCCGACGGCGGTTTTGACGATTTTCTGGGCGAAGACACCCACCGGGTGCTGGACCTGTGCACCGGCAACGGCAGTCTGGCCGTGCTCGCCGCCATGGCCTGGCCCGAAGTGCAGGTGACCGGCGCCGACATCTCCCCTGATGCCCTGGCCGTGGCCCGCATCAACGTCGACCGGCACGGCCTGCAAGGCCGCATTGCCCTGCAGTTGAGCGACGGCCTGGCCACCCTGCCCGGCCCGTGGGACCTGATCCTGTGCAACCCGCCCTACGTCAACGCCCAGAGCATGGCCGCACTGCCCCCCGAATACCGCGCCGAGCCCGAACTGGCCCTGGCCGGCGGCAGCGACGGCATGGACTTCATCCGCCGCCTGCTGCGCGAAGCCCCCGCCCGCATGCCCGAACACGCCGTGTTGGTGCTCGAAATCGGCAACGAACGCGCCCATTTCGAGACTGCGTTTCCCCAACTGCCCGTGTTCTGGCTGGATACCAGCGCAGGGGAAGACCAGGTGTTGCTGGTAACTCAGATGGCACTGTATACATACCTTAATAATATCTAAGGCCATAAATCACATGGCGATATTCTCATTTCTTCCAAATATCAAAAGCCTTCGAGCGCTATTCAATAATGATCGACAAAACAATATTGACTTGTTGCGCGCGATTGCTGTAGTTTCTGTTTTTATCCACCATGCCCAACATGTTTATGGTGGAAATTTTCCATTTTTTGGGGAATATGGTGGTCAATTTGGTCCCCAACTCTTTTTTGTAATTAGCGGATATTTGATAAGTGCAAGCTGCCAAAAGCACTCCCTTAGAGACTACGCAATTCATCGAATTTTCAGAATAATTCCAGCCTATTTATTCTTTTTTATTGGAATTGGTGTGCTGACAGGCATCATCAATTTTCATCGCATCACTCAGCTCCCCTGGGAATTTCTTGCCAATTTGCTCTTGCTGCAGCAACTCTTCCCATCTGCGCTGATTTCTTTCGATGTCCTGCATGTGACGTGGACGCTGACGGTCGAGGTGCTTTGGTATGCATTGGCCCCATTGCTCGTTATAGGCAATCGCACGCTCCGATGGCCCAC
>JAUYGP010000101.1 GCA_030690515.1 Giesbergeria sp. | reverse complement strand
GGAACCTTGTCGCGCAACTCACGGCGCAGGATCTTGCCGATGTTGCTCTTGGGCAAGGGGTCGCTGCGGAACTCCACGATGCGTGGGATCTTGTAAGCCGTCAGATGGCTTCGGCAGTGCGCCAGCACATCGGCCTCGGTCAATGCCGGGTTTCCCGCCACGATCACCACCTTGACCGCCTCGCCCGAGCGCTCGTCCTTCACCCCGATCGCCGCAGCTTCCAATACGTCGGGATGCAGTGTCAAAACGTCCTCGATCTCGTTAGGGAAGACCTTGAAGCCGGAGACCACGATCATGTCTTTCTTGCGGTCGGTAATGCGGATGCTGCCCTGCTCATCCATCATGCCCATGTCACCGGTGCGCAGCCAGCCGTTGGGGGTGAACACTTTGGCGCTTTCCTGCGGCTGGTTCCAGTAGCCTTTCATCACCTGCGGGCCGCGCAGGCAGATCTCGCCCACCTCGCCCAAAGGAATCGGGCCACCGTCGTCATCCAGGATGGCTGCCACGGTGCTGGGCAACGGCACGCCGATCTTCCCGCTCCACTCCTGGATCGTGATCGGATTGGCGATCGCTACCGGCGAGGTTTCGGTCAGGCCGTAGCCCTCGACCAGCGGTACGCCAGCACGTTGCTTCCAGCGCTGTGCCACCACTTGCTGCACCGCCATGCCGCCGGCCACCGCCAGCTTGAGCCGACTCAAGTCAATCGCTGCAAAACCGGGCGCATCCAGCATGGCCCGAAACAGCGTATTGACGCCAATGATGGCGGTGAAGGGTGCACTGGCCAGCACCTTGAGAAAATCGGGCATGTCGCGCGGGTTGGCGATCAGCACGGCCTGCGCGCCCTGGCTAAAGAAGGACAGCGCGCCGGTGAGCGCAAACACGTGGTACATCGGCAGCGGCAGGATCAGTGTTTCCTGGCCCTCGTGCAGGTTGGGCGACATCCATGCACCCACCTGCAACACGTTGGCAACCATGTTGCCGTGGCTGAGCTGGGCGCCCTTGGCCACACCCGTGGTGCCGCCGGTGTATTGCAGAAACGCGAGATCGTCATGGCCGAGCAGCACCGCATCAAGTTGCTGAGCGCGTCCGGCCGCCAAAGCGTCGCGCCAACGCACCGCCCCAGGCAGCCGCCACGGCGGCACCATCTTCTTCACATGCTTGACCACCGCGTTCGTGAGCAAACGCTTCAGCGTCGGCAACATGTCACCAACCTCGGGCGTGACCACCGTGCGCACAGCGGTTTCACCAATCACCTGCTCCAGCGTATGCGCGAAATTTTCCAGCACTACGATGGCGCGCACATCGGCATCGTTGAGCTGGTGCTTGAGTTCGCGCGGCGTGTAGAGCGGATTCACGTTCACCACCACCATGCCGGCGCGCAACACGCCAAACAGCGCCACCGGATACTGCAGCAGGTTGGGCATCATCAGGGCGACGCGGTCACCGCGCTGCAGCCCGGCAGACTTCTGCAGCCAAGCGGCAAATGCCCGGCTGGCCTCGTCCAGTTCACGAAAGCTCATGGTCACGCCCATCGACCGGTAAGCCGGCAAATGGGCAAAGCGGCCACAACTGTTGGTGAGCATCTCCACGAGCGAGGCGAAGCGCTGCATGTCAATTTCGGCGGGCACACCCTTCGGGTACTGCGTAAGCCAGGGTTTGTTCATCGATCTTCCCCCCTTCAAACCATCGTTTTCCGGCGAATAGCCCATCGGCTTGTAAAAAGGCATCTTATTCCGACCGATCGCACGATCCGGCCTGATGTACCCAATGCAAGCGTACTGGGTCGACAACGAAGATCGTCCCACAAAAGGCACTCCATCAATGATGGAGAAAATCAAACGGCAGGGAATGGAACAGGAACAGGAACAGCAAGAAAGAAAACCCGGCACACGGCCGGTGCACCCGCTCAGTGCCGTTTGCGGTGTTTGCGGTTCGCGGCGGCGGGTACTGCAGCCGCCCCCGCGGCTTCCTTGCTCTAGCCCAGGCGGGATTCCTTGCACAGCACCAAGCGGCTGATGTTCTCCTGGTGGCGCCAGGCCAGCAAGGCGGACATGGCCATGATGGCGACCACGGTGACGCGCTCAGTGGACCACAGCATGCCGCCCGCCAGCACATAAACCAGCGGAGCCAACAGCGCCGAGGACAGCGAAG
>JAUYGP010000100.1 GCA_030690515.1 Giesbergeria sp. | reverse complement strand
ATGAGGGTAGGTGCGCTCGTTGAAGACGAGGAAGCCGGTGTCTACGCCGTGGGTGGTGGATCCGTGGGGCGTGGGCAGGGTGACGTCCACCGTATGGGTGTGGCCGCCGAAATAGCTGCCCGCTTCAAAGAGCGTGGTGTGGGCGTGGCCCCGCAGGGCGTGCGCAGCCGCGAGGCCCGCGATGCCGGAGCCGACGATGGCGACCCTCATGGGCGCCCCCGATCGGCTGCGGTCTGGAAGAAAAAAGTTGCGAAGCGTCCCGAAACGAAGAAGAGAGGGAGGGAGGAGAAGCGCCTCGGGGTTTCAGTCGGCACACAAACGGCCAAAAGACTTCGCAACACAGAAAGGGAAGGGTATGTCTGACACCCTGGTGCTCCATAGAGTGGGGTGCGTTTCAGAAAGTTCCAGCCCCCGGTGTGCAATTGATTGTGACGATCGTGGTGTTTCATGGCTGACCCCCCGGGGCAGGCCGTGCCAGTTGCTGCTCAATGGCGCGGACCACGCTGCGGCTGTCGGGGCTGGTCAGGCTGGCGTAGTTGTCCACCACCGTGCCGTCGCGGCCGATCAGGTATTTGTGGAAGTTCCAGCGCGGCGCCTGTCCGGTCTGTTGGGCCAGCTGCTGGTACAAGGCGTTGGCCTGCGGCCCCTTCACGCTGCTTTTGGAAAACATGGGAAAGCGCACGCCGAAGGTGTTCTCGCAAAATGCGGCGATCTCTTTATTGCTGCCGCTCTCCTGCGAAAAGTCATTGGAGGGGAAGCCCAGCACTACCAGGCCCTTGTCCTGGTAGCGTTCGTGCAAGGTTTCCAATTCCTTGTATTGCCCCGTGAAACCGCAGTAGCTGGCGGTATTCACCACCAGCAACACCTTGCCGCGGTACTGGCATAGCGATTGCGGTTTTTCGTCTTGTAGTCGGAGGAAGGTGTGCTGCAGCAGCGCGGGACAAACGTCCGTGCGGGTGGATTGCTGCGCGATGGCGGGCGCCACAGGCGCCAACAGGGCGCTGGCCAAGAGCGTGGACAGAGCGGTAGAGTGGCAATATTTCATTAGACAATTCCTTGTTTGTCTAGGACAAGATAGAATTTAAACATATTTTGTCCATGTGTGCTCGGCGCTTGCGAGTGGCCTCGCAGGCGTTGGATGGGCATGGAGGAGGGATGTCAACCAATGGGCGATGTATGAATGAGGACCAGAGCGACGCGGGGCAGTGCTATTCCATAGCGGCTGTTGAACGCGATACCGGTTTGTCCAAGGACACGCTGCGGGTGTGGGAGCGCCGCTATGGCTTTCCGCAACCCGCGCGCGATGCCGCAGGGGATCGCAGCTACCCGGCGGAGCAGGTGGAGCGGCTGCGCACCATTTGCCGCCTGATGGATGCCGGCCACCGGCCAGGGCGCATCGTGGTGCTGGCGCCTGATGCCTTGCAGGCACTGCTACCCGTGGAGCCGCCCCCGGTGCCTGCGGGCTCGGCGCGGGTGGCGGGTGACGGCACAGCGCTGGAGCCGTATCTGATCTTGGTGGGCCAGCACGATGTGCAAGGGTTGCGAGGCCAACTGGGCCAGGCTTTGCTGCGCATGGGGCTGGAAGCCTTTGTTGTAAGTCTGGTGGCTCCGCTGACCACGGCGGTGGGTGAGGCGTGGATGCAGGGGCGGTTCCAGGTGTTCGAGGAACACCTCTACACCGAGTGCCTAACGGGCGTGTTGCGCCAGGCCATCGCCGGTGTACCGCCTCTGGCGGGTGGGGCGTCGCCCCGTGTGCTCCTCACCACGTTTGTGCAGGAAGCGCATGGCCTGGGCCTGCTCATGGCCGAGGTGCTGCTGGCGCTGGAGGGCTGCCAGTGTCTGTCGCTCGGTCCCCAGACCCCGGTGCCCGAGATTGCGCGAGCTGCGCACGCAGCGCAGGTTGATATCGTGGCGCTGAGTTTTTCGGCTTCCATGCCGGGGCCCGTGGCGCAGGCGGGCCTGCGCGAATTGCGTGGGCTGCTACCGACCCGTGTGGCCGTGTGGGCTGGGGGAAAGGCGTCGTTTCTACAGACGCGGGCGCTGCCTGGGGTGCTGGCGCTGCCCGCGCTGAGCGCCGTGCATGCGCAGGTGACGCTGTGGCGCCATCAGACCATGGCGACGAGCCGGGCCACCTGAAGTTGCACGCGCACATCCTTGTGCGCTACGGGTCCGATGATCTTGCAAGACGGCTGGGCGGTGTTGCGCGGGATCATCTCCCCGGTGGGCATGCCCGAGCGGTTCATCACCACGGCCACGCGCGGCGTGGTGGCCGAGGGGCCGCGCTTGAGCACGATGGCGATCTCTTGTGTGGCCAGGCGCACGAAGGCGCCCGGGGGGTAAATGCCCAGGGCCTTGACCAACGCGGCGCCCGCTTCATCGACCTGCTGTTGCTCGTCGTAGTAGCTGGCCTGCATGGCCGCCGTGACAGGCATGGGCAGGCGGGCGATACGGGGTGCCAGGCGTGCCGCAAAAATGTCGGCCCGCTGGATCAGGCGGGCCATTTGCTGGGCCTCGGTCTTGTCGGCCATGGGGCCGGGCAGGCGGTGGTGGTGGTTGCGCACTGCTTCAAGCCACAGCGCATCGGCCACACCCAATTGGCGCAAGAGGGCCTCGGAGCGGCTGGCGTGGTTTTCCACGGCGGCGATCTGGGATGCCGTGAGCGGCTGGGCCTGTTGCGTCAGCTGGTCTTGCAGCTCGGTCATGGCCACATTCATGCTCAGGGCGGCGCGGCCCAGTGTCAGGACGTGGGCCTCGGGCCAGCGCAGCACCTCGCGCGCAGTGACCATGCACACACACGACACCAGCATGGCGTGCGTGGCGCTGTACAAGCGGGTTTCCTGGGCAGAGAGATAGACCAGCGCCAGCACGGTGGCGTCGGGCGACTGTGTGCTGTGGCGTACCAGTTCTTCGTGCAACGCCTGGAAGCGCGTACCGAAATCGCTCACCTGGGGCGAGCGCAGCAGTTGCGTGGCGCGCTCCTGGAGTGCGGGCCAGTCGGCGGGGCCGGTGTCCGCACGGTCGCGCTCCGTGGAATCGGCAGCACTCATCTTCATGCTGGCAATTTCGCCGAGGTTGGTGTCGGCGATCAGCATCCGTTGCAGCCCCGCCAGGTAGGCGCGGTGGCTTTCGCCGGATTCGTCGGTGTCAACGTGCAGCTGAACGCCCCGGGCCAGCAGGGTGTTTAGATCCGCGCGGTTGCGAATGATGAAACCTTTTTGCGCCAGCAAGGCCCCATCGGCGCTCCGCAGCACAAAGGGCAGCGGCTGGCCGAAGTGGATGGAGTCAATGCTGAGTGGGACAAGGTTCATGGTGTGGCCGCATTATCGGATGGCGCCCCGCAGTGCAAAAGGGCGCAAACCCGGGGAATCAGGCGCCAATTCCATGGACACCTGACGTACCGCAAGGTTCATGTCTCTGCTGGCGGCAGCCCCCGCAGGCGCCGGCCGAGGCGGCGGAACCTTTGTTCCAGGTCGTCCACCCCGGTGAACACGGCGGGAATGACCAGCAGGCTCAGGAAGGTGGAGGTGATCAGCCCCCCAATGACCGCCACCGCCATGGGCGAGCGAAAGCTCGGGTCGGCGGTGCCAATGCCCAGGGCGATGGGCAGCATGCCCGCGCCCATGGCCAGCGTGGTCATGATGATGGGCCGGGCGCGCTTGTGGCAGGCGTCCATGAGTGCCTCGAACCGCGTGAGCCCGTGCTCGCGCCGCGCCAGGATGGCGTATTCGACCAGCAGGATGGAGTTCTTGGTGGCAATGCCCATGAGCATGATGAGCCCGATGAGCGAGGGCATCGAGAAGCTCTTTTGCGCAATCAGGAGGCCCACGAACGCGCCGCCCAGCGACAGCGGCAGCGCCGCCAGGATGGTGAACGGGTGCAGGAAGTCCTTGAACAGCAGCACCAGCACGATGTAGATGCACAGCACGCCCGTGAGCATGGCCAGGCCAAAACTGGCGAAAAGCTCACCCATGACCTCGGCGTCACCCACCGTGGCCTGGCGCACGCCCGCAGGCAGTTTGCGCAGCGAGGGCAAGGCTTCCACGGCCTGGGTGACGTCGCCCAGGGGCAGGCCCGATAGTTCGATCTCGAAGTTGACGTTGCGCGCGCGGTCATAGCGGTCCACCACGGCGGGGCCGCCGCTGAATTCAAGCTGCGCCACCTGGCCCAGCATGACCGGGCCCTTGCTGCCCGGCACGGTCAGGCGTTCGAGCAGAGCCAGGTCCTGGCGCGCGCCGTCCTGCAGTTTGACCACGATGGGGATTTGCCGCGATGCGAGGTTGAGCTTGGGCAGCGCCACGTCGTAGTCGCCCACGGTGGCGATGCGCAGGGTTTCCGCAATCGCGCTGCTGGTGACGCCCAGGTCGGCGGCGCGGGCAAAGTCGGGGCGCACGGCGATCTCCGAGCGCACCAGGCTGGCGGTGGACGAGATGCTGCCCAGGCCCGGGATGGTGCGCAGGTCCTTCTCCACGGCCAGCGCGGCGCTGGTCAGGGTTTTGGGGTCGTCGCCGGTGAGCACCAGGATGTATTTTTCACCCGAACCGCCCAGGCCGACCTTGTAGCGCACGCCAGGCAGGGTCTCCAGGGCCGCGCGGATATTTTGTTCAATACCCTGTTTGCGAGGTCGCACGCCGCGTTCGGTCAATTGGATGGTGAGCGTGGCCTTGCGTGTTTCGGCCGAGCCGCTCGGAGCGAACGGGTCGCCGCCGGCCGAGCCACCGCCGATGGTGGTGTAAACACTCTTGATGTGCGCCACCTGCATGAGGCGCTGGCGTGCATCTTCCGAGACGGCGCGTGTCTGTGCCAGCGTGGCGCCGGGTGGCAGCTCCAGGTACACCTGGGTTTGCGAGTTGTCGTCGGGCGGAATGAAGCCCTTGGGCAGCAGGGGAATGAGGGACAGCGAGCCGACGAAGAAAGCCAGCGTGGCCCCATAGGTGAGCCAGCGGTGGCGCACGCACCACGAGGCCCAGCGCAGGTACACGCCCATCCAGCGCGGGTCTTTGTGTTCGCCCACGATGGGCTTGAGGATGTAGGCCGCCATCATGGGCGTGAGCACGCGCGCCACCACCAGGCTGGCAAACACGGCGAGTGCGGCTGTCCAGCCAAACTGTTTGAAGAATTTGCCTGCGATGCCGCTCATGAAGGCGGTGGGCAGGAACACCGCGATCAGCGTGAAGGTGGTGGCGACCACGGCCAGGCCAATCTCATCGGCCGCTTCCATGGCCGCCTGGTAGGGCGACTTGCCCATGCGCAGGTGGCGCACGATGTTCTCCACCTCGACGATGGCGTCGTCCACCAAAATACCCACCACCAAGGAGAGTGCCAGCAGCGTGATGACGTTGATGGAAAAGCCCAGCAGGTACATGCCGATGAAGGCTGGAATGACCGACAGCGGTAGCGCCACCGCTGAGACAAAGGTGGCGCGCCAGTCGCGCAGAAACAGCCACACCACCAGCACAGCCAGCAATGCGCCTTCGTACAGCAGGTGCATGGAACCGTCGTATTCCTCCTGCACCGGGGTGACGAAGTTGAAGGCCTCGGTGATTTCCAGGCCCGGGTGCTGTGCGCGCAGCTCCAGCAGTGCGGCCTGTACGGCGGCGCCCACTTCCACCTCACTGGCGCCCTTGCTGCGCGCCACTTCGAAGCCCACCACCGGCTTGCCGTCCAGCAGCGCCAAGGCACGGGGTTCGGCAATGGTGTCGGTGATGGTGGCCACCTGGTCCAGCCGCAGGTGCCGTCCGTCAGACAGGGGCAGCGACAGGTTGGACAGCTCTTGGGCTGACTGCACCGTGGCCAGGGTGCGCACGGGTTGTTCGCTCCCGCCCAGGTCGGTGCGCCCGCCAGCGCTTTCCTGTTGCACCTGGCGCAACTGGCGCGAGATGTCTGCCGCCGTGGCCGACAGCGCCTGCAGGCGCAGCGGGTCCAGAGCCACATGCACCTGCCGGTCCACGCCGCCCACGCGGTTGACGGCGCCCACGCCGCGCACGGTCAGCAGCTTCTTTGCCACGTCGTTATCGACGAACCAGGACAGGGCCTCGTCGTCCATGCGTGGTGAGGCGATGGTGAAGGCCAGCACCGGCTGGGCAGCCAGGTCCATCTTGGTCACGATGGGGTCGCGCACGTCGCCCGGCAGGTCGCCGCGCACGCGCGCCACGGCGGAGCGCACGTCGTCCAGCGCTTCTTGCGTGGGTTTTTCCAGCCGGAACTCGGCCGTGATGGTGGCACCCCCGTCCTGCACCTTGGTGTAGATGTGCTTGAGGCCTTGCAGCGTGGCGAGGCTGTTTTCAATCTTGCGCGCCACATCGTTCTCCAACTGCGCGGGAGACGCGCCGGGCAGCGCCACGGTGACGGAGATAGTGGGCAGATCGATGTCAGGAAAGTTCTGCACCTTCATGGCGTTGAAGGACAGCAGGCCGCCAAAGGTCAGCAGCACAAACAGCATCAACGCCGGAATGGGGTTTTTGATCGACCAGGTGGAAACATTCATGGTGAATGCTCCTCAAATAATAGCTATTAGCGCTTGACTGGTAAGCGCTAGAGCCCGATTTTCTATAAAAAACTCCAGCGCTGACGTGGGGGCGGGTTGGACGCCAACGCGCACCAGATCACCGTCGTTCAGGAACCCGGCGCCGCGCACGGCCACCGACATGTCTGCTTCTAGCCCCGAAAGAATCTCCACCCGGTCCGCGATGCGGCGGCCGGTTTGCACCTTGCGCTGTTGCACGCGCTGCTGGGGCCCGACGACAAATACATAGGCGAAACCGTCGCGCACCACCAGGGCTTCCTGGGGGATGGTGAGTGCATCGCTGCTGCCCAAGGCAAATTCCCCGCGGGCAAACATGCCTGCGCGAAAGTCCGGTGTGGGCGGCAGATCGACATACACCAGTGCATTTCGCGTCTGGGGGTCCACCGTGGGCGCGACCATGCGCACCGTGCCTTCGATGGTGGTGCCGCTGGCGCCTGTGATACGCGCCTTGGCGCCGGGCTGGATGCGCGCCAGCTCGGTGGCGGTGACTTCGGCGCGCCACTCCAGGCGGCCCTTGCGCACCATGCGGAACAGCTCGGTGCCTGTGCCCAGCACAGCGCCTACGGTGGCGGTGCGGGCTGAGATGACGCCGCTGTCGGGCGCGCGCACCTGCGTGTGCTGCAGGCGCAGTTCCTGTGCCTGCAGCAGGGCGCGGGCGACCGCCACGCGGGCCTGCGTGGTCTGGCCCGCCGTGGTGAACTGCTGGATCTGCTGCTGGCTCAGTGCCCCCGTGGCCTGCAGCGAACGGGCGCGTTCGGCGTTGTCGGTCGCTTCGGCGGCCACGGCCTGGGCTTCGAGCAGGCTGGCGCGGGCTTGGGCCACGTCGGCCTGCACCGTCTCGGGCGAGAAGTGGGCCAGCACCTGGCCCGCCTTGACCACGTCGCCGACGTTCACCAGCACCGCATCCAGGCGCAGGCCATTGCTTTCGGCGCCAATGCTGGCTTCCTGCCAGGCGGCCACGTTGCCATTGGCGGCCAGGCGCAGCGGCACAGCGCCGCGCTGCGGTTGTGCCGTGCTCACCGTGAGTGCCGGGCGAGCGGTGTCTGCGGGCGCTTCGTCGGCAGCGCGCGATGTGCCGGTGTACAGCAGGGCCGCTGTGCTGCCCAGAACGAGGATGGCGGCCAGGGCCAGGGTGGCGGGAAGGGGTTTCAGTGCGGGCATGGAAAGGCTCCGATCGTCGAAGGGGGACATTAATCAGTGTGCTGTGGCGCTGGCGGTGTGTGAGGCGATTGCGGGCTGGCCATCCCAGCCACCGCCCGCAGCGCGGTACAGCGCAATCCAGGCCAGTTGGCGTTCATGCTGCAGCGCGAGCAAGGCGTTTTCTGCCGCCAGGGCGGTGCGGCGGGCGTCTTCCAGCTCGACCAGGCTGGCCAGGCCCGCGCGCCAGCGTGCGGTGGTGGCGTCCAGGGATGCCCGGTAGCCGCTGGCCGCGCTGCGTGCGCTCTCGCTGCGCTCTGCGGTGCCTTGCAGACGCACCAGGGCTTGTTCCACTTCGCTCACCGCCTGGCGTACGCGGGCGCGGTACAGGGCGGCGGCTTCGGTGTAGCGGGCCTGCGCAGCTTCGACCTGCGCGGAGCGGCGGCCCCCGTCGAGCAGCGGTACGCTGAGCGCCAGCGGGCCGATGGACCAGGTGCTCAGGTCGGTGGTCACGCCGCCAGTGCGCACCCAGGCTGCGCCCACGGTGCCGGTGAGTGAAAGGCGGGGGTAGCGCTGGGCCTGTGCCTGGCCCAGGTCGGCGTGGGCGGCGGCTACCTCACGCTCGGCGTTGTACACGTCCGGGCGCTGGGCCAGCACCTCGGCGGGCACGGTGGTGATGGCAAACAACCCGTCGGGCGCTGCAGGGGGCGGCGCAGTCTGCAGGCGGATGCGCAGAGCGGGTTCGTCCCAGCCGGTCAGGGCCACCAGGGTTTTGGTGTCCACGTCGCACTGCATGCGCTGCTGCGCTGCGCGGGCGGTGCCATCGGCCGCGCTGGCGCGGGCCAGGGCTGCCGTGGCAGGCGCGGTGAAACCGGCGCGCTCGCTCAGCGAACTCAAGCGTGCCGTCTCGCGGCGCGAATGGGCGTCGCGCTCGGCCAGTGCCCACTGCGCCTGGCAGGTGCGCAGGCTGCTCGTCAGCTGTGCCACCTCGGCGGCCACACTCACGCGGGCCTCGTGCCACAGCGCCTGCGCGCCTTCCAAGCGCAGATCGGCTGCGGATTTGGCCGCAGCGTTGGCCCCGAAGAGGTCAATCTCCCAGCTCGCTTGCAGCCCCGCCTGCGCGGTGGTGGCGAGGGTCGCCAACTGCTCGTTGAAACCCCTGCTGGCCTGGGCCTGGCCGTCGAGCGTGGGGCCCAGCGCCGCACGGCTGGCCACCTGGCTGGCACGGGCCTGGGCCACGCGTGATTGCGCCTGTGCAAGCCCTGGGTTGATGGCTTGCGCCGCAGCGATCAGTTCGACCAGCAGCGGGTCGTTCAATCGGGTCCACCATTGCGACAGGGCCTGGAGGGATCCCTGGTGCGGCAGCGGGGCCTGCCAGGCAGCGGGGGCCTGTAACGCAACCGGGGGCGGCGGTGTGGTGGTGGCGCAGGCGGTCAGGGTCAGCGCAGCACAGACCGCCAGAGAGTAGGTAAAGGGATTCATAGGGGTGCTTTCAGGGCCGTTGGGCGGGGCGCTCGGCGTGGGGGGCGGGCCGCCTGGCGGCGGGCCGTTTCGCTGTGCACCATGGCCAGGGCGTATCCGGTCAGCCGGTCGGCCCACAGGTCAGTCTGCCCAGGGTGGGTCAATTGCGGGGCGATGGCCTGCAAGGCGTCGCGCTGGGTCCACATCTGCATGACCAGTCCGCCAATCGAGAAGGCGAGCCGGTGCATGTCGTCGTCCACCTTGCGCACCTGCATGTGGCGTTGCAGCACCTGCACCAGCGCGTTGTGCGGTGCGCGGCACTCGCGATCGATCAGTTCGTGCCATACATGGGTGGGTTCCAGTAGCTCGCGCACATGCAGGCGCACCGACTGGGTGACCAGGTCGTCGTGTTTGAGGGGCTCCAGGAATCCCGCAAAGTAGCAATCCAGCGCTTGGGCAAGATCCAGGCGCGGGTCTGCAAATGCGGGTATCAGCGTGCTGGCGCTGCCAAAGAGTTCATAGAACGTGGCGCTGTAGAGGCGTGCCTTGTCGCCAAAATGGTAGGCGATGGCGGCCACGTTGGTGCCCGCAGCCTCGGCGATGGCGCGCACCGAGGTTTGTGCGTATCCGCGCTCCGAGAACAAGCGCAAGGCCGCCAATAGCAGGCGCGCACGGGTGTCCTCGCCGTCACTGCGGGCGGTGCGCTGTGCGGCTGGAACCGGAGAAGAAGAGGCGTTCATGGCGCCGCATTAGACCACTGCAATTCAAACGAGTGTTTGAATTGCAAAAAACCATGTTCTCGACATTGAAATGGTGTGATGCCCGTTCAGGCAGCGGGTTCGGTGAAAACGCTGTTCCACAGCGCCAGTATGGCGGCGCGTTCCGCCGCCAGTTCAGCCTGCGGGAAATGGGTGGGTGCCTCGTCCAGCCGGGCGCGGTGCTGCACGCGGCGCAGTGCGCGATAGGCGGTGGCCGCCGCCTGGCCCACGCCGGGGGGCAGCAGACCTGCGGCTTCAGCGCGCTGCAGCAGTGTGATATTGCCCCTGTTCTCCACCAGCTCCGGGTGGGTCGCCGATTGTGAGAGCACCAAGTACTGCAAGGCGAATTCGGCATCGACCATGCCGCCGGGGCTGTGCTTGATGTCGAACCGGCCGGCCGCCGCTGGATGGGCGGCGCGCACCCGTTCGCGCATGGCCTGGATTTCCTGGCGCAGCGCCGCCGGGTCGCGTTCGGCGGTGATGACGGCCTTGCGCACCGCATCGAAACGTGCGCGCAGTGTGGGGGCCGGATGCATGGGCGCCGTGGCAGAACCTTCGGTGTTGGCGGGTGGTTCGCAGCTGTCCAGCACGAAGCGTGCCCGTGTCATGGCCTGGTGTTCCCAGGTCCAGGCGGTGTTGCTGCCGCGCTGCTGCTGGTAGTTGGCGTAGGCGTCAAAGCTGGTGACGAGCAGGCCCGAGTTGCCGTTGGGACGGAGCTGGGTGTCGATCTCGAACAGGTCACCTTCGCCGGTTTTGACGGTGAGCCAGTTGATGAGCTTGCGCACGAAGGCCGCATAGATCTCGGGGGCGCGCTCGTCGTCGTCGTCGAACACGAAAACGATGTCCAGGTCGCTGCCGTAACCCAACTCTTTGCCGCCGAGCTTGCCGTAGGCAATGATGCCGAACTGCGGTGTTTCGCGGTGTCGGTTGCGCAGGCGGCTCCAGCACCACTGCGCGGTGATGCGCAGCACGCTGTCGGCCAGCAGCGAGAGGTCATCGGCGACCTGCTCGACGGTGATGCGGCCCTCCACATCGCGCGCCAGGGTGCGGAAGGTTTCCGCGTGGTGGGCCCGGCGCAGCAGGTTGAGCAGGGTTTCGTCGTCGTCTTCCTGGGTCGATCGCAGAGAGGACAGGCGCAGTGCGAGGTCGCGCTCGAAATCGGCAGCGATGAAACGCTCGGTGAGCATCGCGCTGCCGGCGAGTTCGTCGATCACACCGGGATGCATCAGCAGGTAGCGCGCGGGCCAGCGTGCGGCGCCCAATAGGTCCAGCAATTGCTCGTGCACGGCAGGGCGTTCGAGCAGCAGCGAGAGGTAGCTCTCGCGGCGCAGCAGCGGTTCGAGCCAGTTCACCAGGCGCACGGCGGCCTCTTCCGTGGCGTGGCCTTCCTTGACCCATTGCGCTGTGCGCTGCACCAGGCGCAGCAGACGCACGCGCGCTTCGTCGCGCAAGGCGGCCACGCGGGGGTGGTTGCGCCACTCGGCCACGCGCTCGCGCAAGGTGTCGGGGAGTTGTTCGAGCAAGGCTTCCAGGTCGGGGGGCGTCGCGTCCCCCTTCTTTCCGTTGCAGCCGCCGCCACTGCATTGCTTTTTCTCGTTGCCGCCGAGCAGGGTGTCGAACTCCTGGGCCACCAGCTCGCGGTGGGCGTCCAGCTGGCGCAGGAAGGCGCAGCAGTCTGGGTAGTCCATGGTCTGGGCGATCCAGGCCAGGTCGTCATCGCGCGTGGGCAGGATGTGGGTTTGCTGGTCGTCCAGGTACTGGATGCGGTGCTCGACGCGGCGCAGGAATGTATAGGCCTGCGCCAGCGCTGCGGCGGTTTCCGGCGGCATCAGGCCGGCGTTGGCCAGACGTTCCAGGGCGTCCAGGGTGGGGCGGCGGCGCAGTTCAGGAAATTGCCCGCCGCGCACCACCTGCAGGAGCTGCACGGTGAACTCGATCTCGCGGATGCCGCCGCGCGAGAGCTTGACATCGTTGGCGCGCTCGGGGTGGCCTGCGCTGCGTTTGGCCGCATGGTCGCGGATTTGCCGGTGCAGGCTGCGCAAGGCATCGAAAACGCTGTAGTCCAGGTAGCGACGGAACACAAAGGGCAGCACCACGCCGCGCAGTGCCTGCACGGCCGGACTGTCAATGCAGGCGCGCGGCGCGACCACACGGCTCTTGAGCCAGGCAAAACGTTCCCATTCGCGCCCCTGTACCTGCAGGTACTCCTCCAGTGCCGCCAGCGACACCGCCGGAGGGCCGGAGTTGCCGTTGGGGCGCAGCGCCAGGTCCATGCGAAAGACGTTGCCGTGTTCTGTGGTGTCCCCCACGGTGCTGAAGATGATCCGCACGGCGCGGGCAAAGTACTCGTGGTTGGAGATGCGGCCGCGCCCGTCAGGGGTGCCGCAGGTATCGCCTTCGTGCTCGTAGACGTAGATGAGGTCGATGTCGCTCGACACGTTCAGCTCTCGTGCACCCAGCTTGCCCATGCCGATGATCCACAACTCCACGGGCTGGCCGTCGGGGCCGCAGGGGGCTCCGTGGCGGGTGTCCAGTTCCGCCCGGGCCTGCAGGCAGGCCTGGTCCAGGGCCAGTTCGGCCAGTTCGGTGACGGCGCGGGTGACGTCTGCCAGCGGGGCCTGGGCTTCGCAGTCCAGGCGCACCAGGCGTTCCATGACCAGTTGGCGCAGGATGCGCAGAGCCGACGGCAGGTCGTGACCGCGCGCGCGCAGGGCTTGCAGCGTCTCTTCCATTCGGGCGAGTACGGGGGTGCCCGGTGGCAGCAGCGTCAGCTCGGCGCCATAGCGGCGGTGCAGGCGCTGGAAAAAGCGCGAATGGGCCGCGAGGCCGGTGGGGGTGCTGTCAGTCAAATCTGTGTGCATGGCCAGTGCGGCCGGTGTTGCCGCAAGTAATAGAACCCTGGGTTGCTCCGAACCCGTGCCATGGCTGCGGGTCATAATTCGTGCCTCATCATTGCCTGCCATGACCGACCCCGCCATTGTCCCCACGCGCCTGCTGAAATTTATGGCAGTTCTCGCACGATGGTCGCTGGGTTTGCTGCTGGCGGCGGCCCTGTTGCTTACGCTGGCCTGGGGGGCGCTTCACGGCTGGATTGTGCCGCGAATCGGTGAGTACCGTGCACAGATCCAGGCGCAGGCCAGCCAGGCGTTGGGGGTACCTGTGCGGGTGGGGGCTATTTCGGCGCGCAGTGAAGGGCTGATCCCCACCATCGAGTTGAAAAACGTCGCCCTGCTGGATGCCGAAGGCCGTGAAGCGCTGCGCCTGCCCCGTGTGGTGGTGGCCGTCTCGCCGCGCTCGCTCTGGAACTTCGGGTTTGAGCAGTTGTATATCGAGCGCCCGGAACTGGATGTACGCCGCACCGCCGACGGCCGCATTCTGCTGGCCGGGCTGGAGCTGTCAGGCAGTAGCCCGGACGACGGTGCGGCGGCGGACTGGCTCTTTGCCCAGCCCGAGTTACTGATTCGGGGCGGCACGCTGCGCTGGACGGATGAGCTGCGCGGAGCGCCCGAGCTGGCCCTGGATAACGTGGATATTGTGGTGCGCAGTGGTAACTGGCGCCACAGCCTGCGCATTGACGCCACACCTCCTGAAGCCTGGGGTGACCGCTTCTCGTTGGTGGGCCTGTTTCGCCAACCGTTGTTTACGACGCACAAGGGGCGTTGGCAGGAGTGGAGCGGGCAGCTCTATGCGGACTTCCGGCGGGTCGATATTTCGCGCCTGCGCCACCATGCGGACATTGGTATCACGGTCAGCCAGGGGCGTGGTGCAGTGCGCAGTTGGGTCGATGTGGAGCGCGGCCAGCTGGTCGGCGGCACGGCTGACGTGGCGCTGGCCGACGTCAGCGCCACGCTGGGTGCGCAACTGCAACCGCTGGTGCTGCCCATGGTGCAGGGGCGTGTGGGGGGGCGAAGCCTTCCGGGGGGGCTGGAATTTTTCACGCAAAAGCTCCAGTTCACCACCGAGGAGGGCCTGCGCTGGCCCGGGGGCAATCTACGGGTGCGGCACAGCGTCGCCCGCAAGGGAGAAAAGGCGCAGGGAGAGTTTCAGGCCGATTTACTGGACTTAGAGGCGCTGGCGCGCATTGCCGACCGCGTTCCGCTGGGCGATGCCGTGCACAAGGCGCTGCGCACGTATGCCCCCCAGGGGTTGGTGGATTCGGTGAACGCCCAGTGGCAGGGCGAGCCGACCGCGCCGCAGACCTACCAGGCGCGCGGCCGGGTGTCGGGGCTGGTGCTGGCGGGGGCCCCTGACGCAGCGGTCAAAGGCCAGGCGCCTGCGATCGGCGTGCGCGGCGCCACCGTGGATTTCGACCTGACACAGCAGGGCGGTAAGGCCAAGCTGGTGGTGGCCGAAGGCGCGCTGGTGTTGCCCGGGGTCTTTGAAGATCCGGTGGTGCCGCTGGACCGCCTGAGCAGCGCGGTGGCCTGGCAGATCGATGGCGAGCGCATCGCCGTGCAGGTGACCGACACCCGGTTTGCCAATGCCGATGCGCAAGGGGAGGCACGGGCCACCTGGCATACGAGCGACCCGGCGAGCTCCCGCGGGGGCTCCCGCTTTCCAGGGGTACTGGATTTGAGCGGAACCCTGTCCCGCGCCGATGGCACCCGGGTGCACCGGTATCTGCCTTTGTCCATCCCGCCCGATGCGCGCAACTATGTGCGCGATGCGGTGGTGGCCGGCAGGGCCAGTGTGGTGAATTTTCGCGTCAAGGGCGACCTGCACGACATGCCGTTCAACGATCCCCGGCACGGTGAGTTTCGTATTGCCGCGCGCGTGCAAGACGTGACTTATGCCTTTGTGCCGCGCAGCCTGCAGCCTGCGGGCGAGCTGCCCTGGCCTGCGCTCACCCAGCTGGCGGGCGAATTGGTGTTCGAGCGCTCGTCCATGCAGGTGCGGGGCGCAAGCAGCCGGTTTGCGGGCAGCACCGGGTTGCAAGCCACCAAGGTGGAGGCGCAGATCCCGGATCTGTCGCACACCGTGGTCGCGGTGAGCGCTGACGCCCGGGGCCCGCTGCCGGAGCTGCTGGCGCTCATGACCTCGTCGCCGCTGGCGGCCATGACGGGCCATGCGCTGGACCAGGCCAGCGGCACCGGCGCGGCCGATCTGCGCCTACGGCTGAGCCTGCCCATCAGTGAACTCCACAAGTCGCGGGTGCAGGGCAGCTTGCAACTTGCGGGCAATGAGGTGCGCATCACGCCCGATACCCCGGCGTTGTCGCGTGCCCGGGGTACGGTGCAGTTCAGCGAGACTGGGTTCACCCTATCGGGCGTGCAGGCGCGGGCGCTCGGGGGCGATGTACGCCTGGAGGGCGGTATGCGTGCCCTGCCCACAGGCGCGCCGCCGTCTGACGCACCTTTGCAGCTGCGCGCCCAGGGCACGGCATCGGCCGAGGGCCTGCGCCAGGCTCCGGAGTTGGGCTTGCTGGCCCAGCTCGCGCGCAAGGCTACGGGCAGTGCGCCCTATACCTTTCAGTTTGCGCTGCGCCGCGGCGTGCCGGAACTGCAGGTGAGCAGCTCCCTGCAGGGCTTGGCCTTGGCGCTGCCCGCACCGCTGGGCAAGCCTGCGGACAGCGCCATGCAGGTGCGCTTTGAGAACCAGCTCACGCGCGAGTCGCTGGTGCCGGGCGCGGTGGCTGCCCGGACGGCGCCTTTACAAGACCGCCTTGCGCTGGAAATGGGCGGGGTGGGGGCTGTCAGCTATGTGCGCGACCTGGCCGGTACGTCGCCGCGCGTGTTGCGCGGCGCCATTGCCATGGGGCTTGCACCCGAAGAATCGGCCCCCATGCCTGAGCGGGGGGTGGTGGCCAATGTCCGCTTGGGTGATTTTGATGTCGACCTGTGGCAGTCTCTGTTAATGGGCACACCGACTCAGGGCGCAGCCGCGCCAGTGGCCTCCGCATTACAAGACTACCTGCCCACGGTGCTGGCGGCGCGAGCGCGGTTGCTGACTGTGCAGGGACGCACCTTGCACGATGTGCTGGTGGGTGGGTCGCGTGACGGCCTGCTCTGGCGTGCCAACCTGGATGCGCAGGAACTCAATGGATATGTCGAGTTTCGCCAGCCCAGCGGGCCAGAGGCCACCGCCGGCCGCCTGTATGCCCGCTTGGCCCGTTTGACCGTACCGCAAAGTGCAGCGACCCAGGTTGAGGCCTTGCTGGACGCGCAGCCCGGGAGTCTGCCCTCTCTTGACATCGTGGTGGACGACTTCGAGCTGCGTGGGCGCAAGCTCGGGCGCCTGGAGATCGAGGCGCAGAACCGCGCGCTCGACGGATCGCAGCGCGAGTGGCGGCTGGGCAAATTCAACCTGCTCATGCCCGAGGCGGTGTTCACCGCCAATGGCAACTGGGCTGCGCTCCAGGCTACGGCGGCCCTGCCTCCGGCAGCGCAGCGGCGCACCGTACTCAATTTTCGTCTCGACATCCAGGATTCAGGTCGATTGCTCGGGCGCTTTGGCATGGCCGATGTGGTGCGCCGCGGCAAGGGGCGCATGGAGGGGCAGGTGGCCTGGCGCGGCGCGCCCATCAACCCTGACTATGCCTCGATGACTGGGCAGATCAATCTCAATATCGAGACCGGGCAGTTCCTCAAGGCCGACCCGGGCCTGGCCAAGCTGCTGGGCGTGCTCAGTTTGCAATCGCTGCCGCGGCGGTTGACGCTGGATTTTCGCGATGTCTTCAGCGAAGGCTTTGCTTTTGACTTCGTGCGTGGCGACCTGCGTATCGAGCAGGGCGTGGCCACCACCAACAACCTGCAGATGAAGGGCGTGAATGCCGCGGTGCTGATGGAAGGTCGGGCGGACATCGCCCGCGAAACCCAGGAATTGCATGTGGTGGTGGTGCCCGAGATCAATGCCATGACCGCCTCCCTGGTGGCCACGGCCATCAACCCGGTGATCGGTCTGGGCAGCTTCCTGGCGCAGGTCTTCCTGCGGGGCCCGCTCATTGAGGCCGCCACCCAGGAGTTCCGCGTGGATGGCACCTGGACCGAACCGCAGGTGACCCGTATCCCCCGCCGCAGCCGCGCCGCCACAGTTGCGCCCGCAGCACCTGCGGCGGCCGCCAGTGCGCCACCGTCAGCACCGGCCCGCGCACCCCAACTCCCAGGAGCCCCCTCATGAAAGTCGCCGCCTTGCAAATGGTGTCCAGCCCCCGGCGGGACGATAACCTGGCCACGGCCCGGCAACTGCTGGAGCAGGCTGCTGCGTCCGGAGTGGAGTTGGCCGTGCTGCCCGAATACTTTTGTG